>JAODMX010000344.1 GCA_025464735.1 Frondihabitans sp.
CGGCCGAAGTTGGCCTCCTCACGGGTGACACGAACGTCAACTCGCGTGCGCGCATCGTCGTGATGACCACCGAGGTGCTTCGGAACATGCTCTATGCGGGGTCCGACCTCCTCACCGACCTGCGCTACGTCGTCCTCGACGAGGTGCATTTCCTTGGTGATCGCTTTCGCGGAGCGGTCTGGGAAGAGGTCATCATCCACCTGCCGCTCGACGTGCGGATGGTGTCCCTCAGCGCCACCGTGTCGAACGCCGAGGAATTCGGCGATTGGCTCCAGGCCGTCCGCGGCGAGACCGACGTCATCGTGTCTGAGGAGCGCCCGGTGCCCCTGCAGCAGCACGTTCTCGTCGGTTCGAAATACCTCGACCTGTTCGACTCCTCCGGCCAGGCCGCGACGAACCGCGTCAACCCGGAACTCGTCCGGGCCACATCTCTGGGTCGGCGGGGAGGAAGCCGGGGCGGGGGCCGTCCGGGCAGGGGAGACAACGGCTACTCGAGTCGGCGCGGGGGTTCGCGTCCGGCCCCGCATCCGCAGGCGACCCCGGGCCGGATGGACCGCTGGAAGATCGTCGATATGCTCGACGGGCTCAATCTTCTGCCCGCGATCTTCTTCGTCTTCAGCCGTATCGGTTGTGATCAGGCGGTCCGCCAGGTGCTTCGAAGCGGGATCCGCCTGACGACCGCGCACGAGCGCGAGGAAATCCGCGAGATCGTCGACGAGCACTGTCGCACTCTGCGAGACGAAGATCTGGCCGTTCTGGGCTATTACGAGTGGCTCGAGGGTCTCGAGCGCGGCGTGGCCGCACATCATGCGGGACTCCTGCCCGCGTTCAAAGAAGTCGTCGAGGTGCTGTTCCAGCGCAAGCTCGTGAAGGCGGTCTTTGCGACCGAGACGCTCGCGCTCGGCATCAATATGCCCGCCCGCAGCGTCGTACTCGAGAAACTCGAGAAGTTCAACGGCGAGGCGCGAGTACCGATCACGCCGGGGGAGTACACCCAGCTCACCGGCCGCGCCGGGCGTCGGGGGATCGATGTCGAGGGCCACTCGGTGATCCAGTGGACGCAGGGGCTCGACCCGCAGGCCGTAGCCGCCCTCGCGTCACGCCGCACCTACCCGCTGAACTCCAGTTTCCGGCCCACCTACAACATGGCGGTGAATCTGATCGAGCAGTTCGGCAGGTCACGCACCCGCGAGGTGCTCGAGACCTCGTTCGCGCAGTTCCAGGCCGACCGTGCCGTCGTCGATCTGGCCCGAAAGGTCCGCACTCAGCAGCAGTCCCTCGACGGGTACGCCCAGTCGATGACCTGTCATCTCGGCGACTTCGGCGAATACATCCTCCTCCGTCAAGAGATCACCGACCTCGAGAAGCAGGGCGCTTCGCGATCCGAAGCCCAGAGCCGCAGCGAGCGCGACCGGCGTCAGGACAAGATCACCGAACTGCGCCGAGCCCTCCGCCAGCATCCCTGCCATGCGTGCACCGAGCGAGAGCAGCACGCGCGCTGGGCGGAACGCTGGTACAAGCTCAAGAAGCAGACCGATCAGCTTTCCGCTCAGATTCGCAGCCGCACGGGAGCCGTGGCCAAGATCTTCGATCGCGTGACGGATGTCCTTCTCGATCTCGGCTACCTCGTGCCGCGCGATGGGTCGAACCCGGATGCCGCCGCCACGTACGACTCGTCGGCGGTCGCACGGCTGACCGACGTCACTGTCGCGGCTCCCGGACGAACCCTTCGACGCATCTACGGTGAGCGCGATCTTCTCGTTGCCGAGTGCCTGCGCCGGGGCGTCTGGAACTCCCTTGACACCGCGTCGATGGCCGCCATGGCGGCGACCCTCGTCTACGAGCCCCGCCGTGACGAAGGGCTCGTCTCAGAGCGCTACCTACCCCGCGGAGAGTTCCGAACGGCACTGGACCGCACGCAGACGATCTGGAGCGAACTCGACGACCTCGAGCAGTCCCACCGCCTGCCAGGCACCCTTCAGCCGTCGCCGGGGCTCGCCCTCGCGATGCACCGGTGGGCGCGAGGAGCCGACCTCGACTCCGTGCTCGACGATGCCGATCTGGCGGCCGGCGACTTCGTCCGATGGTCGAAGCAGACGATCGACCTCCTCGACCAGCTCTCGATCGTCGCCGACGCACCCGTCGGTGCGACAGCTCGAAAGGCCCTCGATGCCGTCCGTCGCGGAATCGTCGCCTACAGCGGTCTCTGAGGCGCCGCGCTCCGGATCCGGGTCGCGCCAAGGGTGGTCCACCTACAATTCACGGGTGCCCCGCTTCCCCCAGCCACTGCCGTCCACAGCACCGAATCGGCTGGCCGACTTCCGGCTGCCCCTCTGGGGTTCACTGATCGTCATGATCGGAGCGGGCGCGCTACTTGCGTTCAGCTTCCCGGGCGACGACATCTGGGGACTATCCTTCCCCGGAATCGGCCTCGCCCTCGTCGCTCTGATGGGGCGGAGCGCCTGGGGCGCCTTCCTGGTCGGTCTGATCGGCGGTCTGACCTTCTACCTCGTGCTCGTCGAGTGGGTCAGCCGCTACCTCGGCGCCGTTCCGTGGTTCGCGCTAGCGGGGCTCGAGGCGGTCTACTTCGCGCTCGGGGCCGTCGCGGTGACGCTCGCCTACCGATGGCTTCCCCGAGTGTGGCCCGGTGCCGTGGGGAGGCTGGTACTCCTCCCGACCGTCATCGGCGCACTCTGGGTCGCCCGCGAATACGCAGCGGGCCACTGGCCGTACGGTGGCTTCTCCTGGGGGCGTGTCGCCGAGAGCCAGTCTCAGAGCCCCCTCGCACCCCTCGTCGCCTGGTTCGGCATCTCCGGGCTCAGCTTCCTGATGGTCGCCGTCGTCGCGTTAGTGATCGAGCTGGGGCGGTTCCATCCGATGCTCCGGTCGACACGCTTCTTCATCGGAGCGATCACGATCGTGGCGACCCTTGCCATCCCGGCGTGGCCCTCGCATCCTGATGGCACCTCCACCATCGCGGCGGCGCAGGGCGACAGCAAGGCGGGGTTCTTCGACAAGCGGACCTATGGCGATCTCACGAACGACCAGGTCATGGCGACCTACAACGGAGTACCCACCACCAAGAAGATCGACATGCTCGTGTGGCCCGAGGGCGCAAGCGACCGGGATCCAACCCGGGACCCGTTCGGGCGCTACATCTTCGACACCCTGTCGACCGCCTACGATGCTCCGCTCGTCTCCGGCGTGATCACGCAAAAGGACGGCAAAGACTACAACTCGTCGATCGTCTGGCAACACGGCAAAGTCGAGGCCCAGTACGACAAGAAGCACCTCGTTCCGTTCGGCGAATACGTGCCCAATCGCGACATCTACGACAAGATCGCGCCGTCGCTCGTCGGGCTGCTGACGCAGGACGAAACACCGGGCACCCGGTCGAACGTGGTGCCTGTGGGGAAAGTGCTCGCGGGCATCTCGATCTGCTTCGACATCGTCGACGACTCTCTGACGAGAGAAATGGTGCAGGGCGGCGCAAAGGTGATCCTCGCGCAGACCAACAACGCCGACTTCGCCGGAACGGACGAGAACACCCAGCAGCTCGCGATTGCCCGGCTCCGGGCCATCGAGACGTCCAGGCCCCTCGTGAACATCTCGACGGTGGGGGCGAGCGCGGTGATCTCGGCGCAGGGCAGAACCCTCGAGTCGCTGCAGCCCTACACGCAGTCGGCGATGGTGACGACGGTCACCCTGGGGAGCGGCCTCACCCCAGCCATCGCCACAGGCGCGGCGCTTGAAGGCTTCCTGGCCCTCTTCGGCATTGCCGCCGTCATCCTGGCCCGGATCCTGCTTCGTGGCACACCGTACGACGCTGTCGCGAAGGCAAAGAAAAAGCGCCGGAGTTCGTCCGACGCCTAAGAGGGGCGCCGCCCAGAGCGGCGCACCCGTTGTGATCGAGCCTTCAGGCGCCGATCTTCTGCTGGCCCTTGCGTGCCCTCAGGAAATCGAGACGCTCCTGAAGGAGCTCCTCGAGTTCAGGCCGCGTCCGGCGCTCCAGAAGCATGTCCCAGTGGGTCCGCGGTGTCTTGACGTCTCCGCGGTCGATCTCGACCGGTTTGCCGTCGGCGGAGAGCAGGAGGCCCTCCTGTCCGCTCTTCGGGGACTGCCAGGCTTCGGGAATCTCCGCCTCGGCCGCGAAAACGACCTCGAACGTCGCCCCATCGGTCGTCTGGTAGACGGCCTTCTTCCGGGGTGAGAACTCGACGCCCTCCTCGCTCTGGAGGCTCTGGCTTCCGAGCCTCATTCCGCGCAAGCTACGATCTGCCATTGTGTGGTCTCCTCTCGCGTTGCAATCTCCCTGTATAACGGCATACCACGCGAGATTGTTTCCGGCGGGGACATTTCACAGACCGCTCACAGTGGATCGGAAGCGCGCGACTCGAGCACGGTGACGGCGAGGTCGGCGCGATCGGTGATGATTCCGTCGACACCGAGGTCGAGCAGATGAGTCATCTGCACGGGGTCATTGATGGTCCAGACGTGCACTTCGACTCCGTGGCGGTGAGCGAGGCGGATCAGGCCGGGGGTCACGATCGGAATACCGCGAACGCGAACAGGCACCTGGAGGGCGTCAATCCCGGCGAGACTGCGACTTCTGAGCCGACCCGCGCCAGCAGCTGGAAGGTGAGAGGCGAGTGCTGCTGCAATCACACCTCGGGAGGACGCCGAGGTCGCCACTCCGGGAAGGGCAGCGACCGCCGCCCGACGTCGCCTGTCGTCGAACGACGTGACCAGGACACGCCCCACGGCGTGGGCTCTCGAGATCGCCGCCACGGCCGGCGCGAGGGCCCCGTCGACCTTGATGTCGATGTTGAAAAAGGCATCCGGGAAGGCGTCGAGCGCGTCGGCCAGTGTCGCTATCGTCTCGTCTGCCCCGAGGCGCACGTGCTTCAGGTCGAAGCGCGTGAGGTCACGGATAGGCGTTGCGACGCCGGTGAGCCGATGGAGATCCGGGTCGTGACTGAGCACTGCAATGTTGTCGCTGGTCGCGTGAACATCGGTCTCGAGGTGGGTTACTCCGATCACCATCGCTTGGGCGAAGGCGAGAAGAGAATTCTCCGGGGCCTCGAGTGCGAGGCCCCTGTGGGCGAGAACCCGGGGCCGAGCGGGAGCGAACCAACGCTTCACGAGGGTTGGACTCCCGAACGCTGACTACGAGGCTGTCGGTGCAGGGGAGGAAGGGGAGGACTCTGGACCTGCGGTGTCGCCCTTGGTCGCCTCGCGCGCGCCGAGGAATCCGGCACCCACGCCTTTCAGAGCCTCGGTGAACTCCGACGGGATCATCCAGACCTTGCTGGCTGCGCCGTCGGCGATCTTCGGCAAGGTCTGGAGGTACTGGTAGGCAAGGAGTTTCGGGTCGGCGTCGCCGTCGTGGATCGCCTTGAAGACAGTCTGAATGGCCTCGGCCTCACCCTGTGCCCGGAGCACCTGCGCCTTCGCTCCACCCTCGGCCTCGAGGATACTGGCCTGCCGGGAACCTTCGGCCTGCAGAATGGCAGCCTGCTTCGTTCCCTCGGCTCGGAGGATCTGAGCACGGCGATCACGCTCGGCGCGCATCTGCTGCTCCATGGAGTCTTGGATCGACAGCGGCGGCTCGATGGCCTTGAGCTCGACGCGGCCGACCCGGATGCCCCACTTGCCCGTCGCCTCGTCGAGGACGATTCGAAGCTGGCCATTGATGTTGTCCCGGCTGGTCAGAGCCTCTTCGAGGTTCAGGCCACCCACGACGTTACGAAGAGTCGTCGTCGTGAGCTGCTCAACAGCACCCAGGTAATTCGCGATCTCGTAGGTAGCCGCGCGAGCATCGGTGACCTGGAAGTAGACGACCGTGTCGATGGAGACCACGAGGTTGTCTTCAGTGATCACGGGCTGCGGCGGGAACGACACGACCTGCTCGCGCATGTCGAGCAGCGGGCGAACCCGGTCGATGAACGGAACCAGGATGTTGAGCCCGGGGGAGAGGGTCTTGTGGTACTTCCCCAGGCGCTCGACAACACCTGCCGTTGCCTGAGGAATGATTCGGATCGCCCGGAACAGGATCACGAGCACGAAGATAATGACGATGATCAAGAAGATGGCCAGCACGACGCCTCCGATAGAGGCTCCTGAGACGGTCATGATTTTGTCCTTTCGGCGGGGACGACGATGGCCGTCGACCCCTCGATGGCGGTGACGACGACGGTCGCCCCCGTGTCGAGCGGGTTCGTTCCGGTGGGCGCGAGAAGTCGCGCAGTCCAGGTCTCACCGTTCGCCAGCTTCACCTGGCCGATGCTCTGCTTTCCGAGCTCGTCGGCGATGGGCACGACAACCTCACCGCGGAGGCCGAGGAGGGCCTCGACGCCGCTGAGGGTCGGGTCGCCACCGCGCTTGAGTGCACGGAGAAGAGGTGGTCGTACTGTGAAGAGGAGAAGAACCGCGACGAGCGCGGCCACGATGACCTGCAACCAGAAGGGGCCACCCGAAAGCCCGGTGACGAGACCGCCCACGCCGCCGATGGCGAGCATGAGAAAGGTGAACTCGACAGTCGCGACTTCGATGATCACGAAGATCAGGATCACGGCGAGCCAGATGATCCAGGAGAACGTCGTCAGCAATTCGAACATCAGACGACCTCCGTTGGTGTTATTTCTTCCGGTGTTATTCCACAAAGCTATCAGTCCGGGGCAGAACCCGTCATGGCCAGTTGGTATCCTCGGGGCTGGCCTACAGGTTCGCCCTGTCCGCCATTCTTCACATCTGCAACGACAGGAGCCACCCCAGTGTCCAACCCCCTTGCCGCAGGCGTCCTCACGGGCAAGCGCGCCCTCGTCACGGGCTCGTCCCGCGGTGTCGGCGCCGACACGATCCAGTACCTCGCCGAGGCGGGAGCGCGAGTCGTCGTCAACTACCGCAACAAGGAGAAGCGAGCGATCCAGCTCGTCGCCAAGATCGAGGAGAACGGTGGCACGGCCATCGCGATCGGTGCCGACCTGACCGATCCCGCGTCGGTCGACGCGCTCGTCGACACGATCGTCGGTGAGTTCGGCGGCCTCGACATCCTCGTCCTCAACGCCTCAGGGGGCATGGAGTCCGGCATGGCCGAGGACTACGCCCTGCAGCTCAATCGCGACGCCCAGGTGGGCCTCCTGACCAAAGCCCTCCCGCTCATGGCACCTGGCTCGCGCGTCGTCTTCGTGACCAGCCACCAGGCACACTTCATCCGCACGACCGAGACGATGCCGGAGTACCGTCCGGTCGCTCTCTCGAAGCGCGCCGGCGAAGACGCCCTCCGTGATCTGATCCCGGAGCTCACCGAAAAGGGCATCTCGTTTGTCGTCGTGTCCGGCGACATGATCGAGGGCACGATCACGGCGACGCTTCTCGAACGCAGCAACCCCGGGGCCATCTCCGCGCGCAAGGAGGCCGCGGGCCGCCTGTACAACGT
>JAODMX010000346.1 GCA_025464735.1 Frondihabitans sp.
CCACGGCCGTGGCAGGCGACGCGGCCGAGCCCGCTGACGACCGCGTGGCCGGCTTCTTGGCCGCCGGTTTGCTGGTCTTCGCGGCGGCCGGCGCGGACGTCGGCTTCGCCGCCGTCGTTTCGGTGGCCGGCGTTCGGGGGGCCGGCGTTCGGGGGGCCGGCGTTCGCGCTGCCGGCGACTTCGAGGCTGCCGACCTAGCAGCGGTCGTCGTCTTGGCAGCGGACGTCTTCGCGCCTGACACCTTCGTGCCCTTCGCAGGACCACCAGCTGCGGGTCGTGTAGCCGACGAGCGCGCGGAGGTGGCACGCGTCGACGTGCCCTTCGCCGTCGCGGCGCGCGGGGTCGACGTCCGCTTCGCAGCGGGTGTCTCGTTCGAGCCCCCCTCTGTGACGACCGGATCGGTCTCGTCTGTGGCGACCGGCTCGGTCTCGGCCGAAGCAGCCTCGGCGGGCTCCGCCTCGCCCGCGGTCTGGCCGCCGTTCGGCTCGCCGTCGTCGGCGCTGATCTGGCTCACGTCGTCCCCTAGTGGTATCGCTGCCACGAGTCGTTCCTCCCGAGGAGCTGTCGTTGTCGCGGCATCATCGCCGCTCGGCTGTTGGGGCTCGTCGCCCTGATCCTGCCGGTCGTCCGGGTGCCCAGCATCAACCCTCAGAGGCCAGCACCGATCGTCCCGAACTCCGACACCGCCCCACCGTACCAACCGAGTCCCGGCTCGCCCCGGAGACTCTCAACAAGTCACAAATTGACTACGACTCCCTGATAATTCACCCCCCACTTCGGGGCCTGAGCGTAGGATCAGAGGGCACAGTGACGTGTCCAAGGCTAGATGCCCCTGTCGTCCGACCATGAATGGTCGGTGAACATCTGCACAACGGAACCCGCGAGAGCGTTCTCGCATCCGGCTCCGGCTACACGGTTCAAGCACCATTTTGCCCGAATCGACCGTGCGAACGAATTCCTGCGACAGGGCCCCAACAGGAGGAGACAACCGTGAGCACTCAAATCGTGATCTTGGCCGCAGGCATGGGTACCCGCCTGGGCCGGTCCCTGCCGAAATGCCTCACCGAACTCGCCGACGGCCGAACCATCATGCAGCAGCAGATGGAGAACATCCGCGAGGCGTTCGGTGACGACGTGAAGATCACGGTTGTCGTGGGCTACAAGTACGAGCACATCGTCGAAGCGTTCCCGACAGCGAGCTTCGTCTACAACGAGCAGTACGACCAGACCAACACCTCGAAGAGCCTTATGCGCGCGCTCAAGGCGACCGGTTCGAGCGGCGTGCTGTGGATGAATGGCGATGTCGTCTTCGATCCGGCGGCACTCAAGCGCGCCGCTCCCCTCATCGCTTCCGAGCAGTCCTTCGTTTCGGTCAACACGGCCAGCGTCTCCGACGAAGAGGTCAAGTACACCACCGACGCAGAAGGCTTCATCGACGAGCTCTCGAAGCAGGTCAAACACGGCCTCGGTGAGGCCGTCGGCATCAACTTCGTTGCCAAGGCCGACAAGGCGGCGTTGACCCGTCAGCTTGGTCGAGTCGACGCTCAAGACTATTTCGAGCGCGGCATCGAGCTGGGCATCGAGCAGAATGGCCTACGCTTCTCCCCTGTGGACATCTCCGACCTCTACGCTGTCGAGGTCGACTTCGCCGAAGACCTCGAGCGCGCGAACCTCTTCGTCTGAGGTCCGCTCCCCCAGGTGTCCTGAAAGACAAATGAGGACACTGTGACAACAACTGTGACCGCACGCCCACGGGCGACGGGTACTTCGCGCTACCGCCAGGTGCTGTGGATCCTCACGGCCCGCGACCTTCGACTCCGCTACGCCACGTCGAAACTCGGCTACGTCTGGTCGATCCTCGACCCGCTCCTGATGAGTGGCATCTACTTCTTCGTCTTCACGAAGATCTTCCACCGCAACGTCGGAGAAACCCCCTACATCGTCTTCCTCCTGACGGGCGTGCTCGCCTGGCAGTGGTTCAACGGCGCCCTGTCCGATGCCACCAAGGCATTCACGGCCGATGCCAAGCTCGTTCGTTCGACGAAGATCCCTCGAACGATCTGGGTCAACCGCATCGTCGTCTCGAAGGGCATCGAATATCTCCTGAGCCTGCCCGTCCTTGCCTTCTTCGCAATCTTCAGCGGGGCGGACCTTCGATGGCAGGTGGTGTTCTTCCCGGTGGCCATCCTGCTGCAAGGAGTCCTCATCACGGGGCTCTGCCTCATCATCGCTCCCCTCGTCGTGTTCTTCCGCGACCTCGAACGAGCCGTGAAGCTGATCCTGCGCTTCCTCTTTTATGCCTCGCCCGTCCTGTACAGCTCCAAGAACCTTCCCGACGCCATCCGTCCGATTTTTGCGTTCAATCCGCTGAGCGGAATCCTCGGCCTCTACCGGAGCGCATTCTTCACGAAGCAGATCTACCCGATGGAGGTCATCGTCGGATCGATCATGTGCTTCGTCATCCTCGGTATCGGTCTCCTGGTATTCCGGGCCTCGGAGCGAGCCGTCCTCAAGGAGATCTGATGACCTCGACCACAGCCTCAAGCCGCGTCGTCCCCGCTGTCCGGCCCGTCATCACTGTTGATAACGTCGGCATTCGTTACCGACGCAACCGGCTGGCACGACGGTCGTTCAAAGATCTCTTCGCCGACAGCAGCCGCCGCTCCCGCCCGGGCGAGTTCTGGGCGCTCCGAAACATTAGCTTCGAGGTACAGCCGGGCGAGTCCATTGGTGTCGTCGGCCGAAACGGGCAGGGCAAGTCGACCCTGTTGAAGCTGGTTGCCGAGGTGCAGTTGCCCGACGAAGGTCGCGTCATCGTCCGCCAGGGCGTGGCCCCGTTGATCGAGATCACCGGTGGCTTCGTAAGCGACCTGAGCGTGCGCGACAACGTCTACCTGACGGCAGGCCTTCACGGAATGAGCAGGGAGGAGATCGACGCGAGCTTCGACGAGATCATCGCCTTCGCCGAGATCGGCTCATTCATCGATACCCCCTACAAACATCTGTCGAGTGGCATGAAGGTCCGAATCGCCTTCGCCGTCATCGCGCGGCTCGACGAGCCAATCATCCTGGTCGACGAGGTGTTGGCCGTGGGCGACAAGTCATTCCGTGAGAAGTGCTACACGCGCATCGAAGAGATGCAGGCTGCGGGCCGGACACTCTTTTTCGTCTCCCACAACGAAAAAGACCTCCAGCGCTTCTGCACACGGGGTCTCTACCTCGAAAAGGGTTCGCTTCTCTTCGACGGCCCGATCGAGGAGGCGCTCGACCGGTACGAAGCGGACACCGTCCTCCGGTCTCGCAAGTCCAAAGCGTAGAGTCCCGAGGATGCGACGCGACAAGCACCCGAGACCCGACGCGGCCCCCGACGACAGCACGACCGACGACTCTGCGGGCACCGATCTGCAGCGCGCCCTTCCTGTCCAGGGTGAACTTCTGAACAAGACGGGAGAAGCGCTGACGCACGACGTGGCGAGTCCACGCTGGCAGCGCAGCCTGAACCGGGTGCTCGCGGTTCAGCATCCCGTTGTCGTGGCCCACGTGCGCCTGCTGCGCCGCCGGCATCCGGAGCACACACCGCAGCAGATCCTGAAAACCCTGGAGCGCGAATACTTGGCCGCAGTCACGACCGGCGGCGCGGCGGTGGGAGCGAGCGCTGTGATCCCAGCTGTGGGCATCGGCATCTCTCTCGCCCTCTCCGGAGCCGAGACCGCCTACTTCCTCGAGGCGAGCGCGCTTTACGCCCAGTCGGTCACCGAAGTCCATGGCATCGCCGTGACGGACCCGGAGCGAGCTCGCACCCTGGTGATGGCCATGATGCTGGGCGGGCCGGGAGTGGATCTGGTCAAGCAGCTGGCGGGCGAAGCCATCGGTGCGGGCCCGGTGCGTTCAGCATTCTGGGGTGAGCTGGTCACCACCCAACTCCCGAAGGCAGCAATGTCGGGCATTTCCGACCTCGTGCGCAAACAGTTCACGAAACGCTTCGTGAGATCGCAGTCCACGACCATTCTCGGGCGCGCGATTCCGTTCGGTATCGGAGCCGTGATCGGCGGCATCGGCAATCACACGCTTGGCCGCAAGGTCGTAGCCAGTTCTCGCTCGGCATTCGGTCCGCCCCCGACCTCGTTCCCAATCGAGATCGCCGGCTGAAAAGCCCCTCCGACCGCTCCGGGTTCTCCACAATCGGGGCCTCTCGGCTTGGTTGTCCACGGGCCTCACGGTCCGTACCCGGGGCGGAATCGAAAAGTCGGACGCCCCTCCTAACGTTGCCCCCATGAGCAACCACCCACCCGCCTACGCTGTCCCGTTCTGGATCGATCGCCGCCTCGCCCCTCAGCTTCACCATGTCGTCAATGTCGGTGACGAGACAGTGCGCGGCCTTCGGGTGTCGCTTCTCGGGTCGGGTCACCTCGTCCCGATGTCGACCGTTTCCCTCGGCCCGGGCTCGAGCTTCACCCTCGCCACGCTGGCGACAGACAGCCAGGATTCGGTCATGGTGCTTCGCTGGTTCCGGCCCAACGGAGAAGAATATCTCTGGCGCTTCAGCTTCTAGAAGAGTTCCGTCGGTCGCGCTGTTCGCGAACATAATCGGCAGCGCTGAAGGTCTCGATCAGAGGCGGGAGATGCTCGGCGCCGATTCCTGTCGTGAGAGTGCCGGCGTCGATACCCAGCACAGCAGAGAGACGAATGATCGTGTGGAGCACCGGGTTCCCGATTCCTCGCTCGATCTTGCCGTAATTGGAGACGTTCATTCCGGCGAGATGCGCGACTTCGTCCTGTGTCAACCCCAGACGCAGTCGCTGATCTTTGACCCTTTCACCGACGATACGGGAAGCTTCAGACGTGGGCGCAGACACACCTCATGAATACGCTGCTCATTAAAATAAGTCCAGAGCATATAGAAGAGGGTGATTAATGCCTCACTGCTATATGTCTTTTATAGTGATCACGAGGATCGGCCACGGCTCCCCTCAGGCTTCTTTCGCGCGCCCGAATCAACGGGGTGATCGTGATCGAAGGTCTTCCACCGAGCGACGAGTTGGTCGACCGCCGCTCCGAAGCGTCGTGTCGCGTCCCCCTCGGTGGTGTCACCGAAATGACGGCGCGCCCAGAAGTCCAGCCGCTCTCGCGCCTGATCGTCGTGGAGCACTCGATCGACGTAGCCGACGACCTGGGCAGCATCGACGGCACTCAGCCACTCCGCTGCTCCCAGGTAGCCCTGCAGATCGATGTCCGCGTCGGGCGACGCCGGCCGGGTGATCAGGAGCGGCTTCCCCGTCGCGAGCCGGTCGTAGACCATGGCCGAGATGTCCGTAATCGCCACATCGGCCGCAGCCAGCTGCCAGCCCAGGTCCGGTCCGTCGTCATAAATGTGATGGGCTGCGGGGTCACGCCTGTTGGCTTCCTCGATGGTGGCGACGATGCGCTCGTGCGCCGCCTGATACCCCGCGTCGACTACCCCGCTTCGCGGGTGCGGACGATAGATGACGCGGTGATGACCCGTTGCGAGTAAGGCATCGACCAAGGCCGTGCCGTGGGTCGCGATCGAGCCGTAGGCCGCCGCCGGCCGATCGCCCTCCCAGGTCGGCGCGTAGAGCACGACGAGCCGATCGTCGGGCGCGTAGGGCAGTGTCCCGGCGAAGTGATCGGCCTGGGGTCGCCCGATGCTCACAGTGCGCGCGTCGAGGTCGTAGTCCCAGAGCTTCGAGCCGAGGCGATCGCGTGCGGCGTCTCCGGCGACAAAGGCGAAGTCGTACGCTTTGAACTGATTCGTCGTCATGTACATCTTGTCGCTTTCGCCATGGTTGACGAAAACGTGCCACATGCGCCCGTACCGCATCATCTGGAAATTACGCGAGTTCTGATTGACGTAGAGAGTCATGGCGATGGGGTGTTCCGCCACGAACCCTTCGAGGTCGACGACCTGCCGCGCAAAGACCAGAGGTACGGGCGATTCGGCCATCAACGCGACCATCGTCGCCGGATTCCGCACCACGATTGCGACCGGATGCGACTTCGCGAGGGTCGCCAAGGGCCCGTACCACTGCCTGATCTGGTAGAGATTCACCGGGCCGTCGGCAAAGTAGACAGCGACCTCGACTGCGCCACGCGCGGGCGCCACCGTCGACATGTCTGCCGCTGCAAGCTCGCGACGGTTGCGGCGAGCGATCCACATGCGTTGCACGAGGCCAAAGGCCAGTCCGAGGTCACGCCTGAGGGGCACGGTGGTTCTCCTTCGAGGTCGGGGCGATCGTCGATCACGGCGATCGGCAGGACGATCAGATGAGGGGCGGGCGGCCGGCTCGGGTCATCTGCCAGACCGAGCGCCATCGAAGCGGACGACGTCCACCCGGGTCGGTGGACCAGCCCTCGCGGAACCCGGAGAACCACGGCCTGAGCCGCTCGGGACGCGACCACCAGCGCGCGATCTGGATCGCGGTCCACGAGGCGACGTAGACCGGTACCAGCGGCCAGGGGAGGTTTCGTTTTGCGAGCCAGACGCGGTTCCGAGCGTTCAGCCGGTAGTACTGGCTGTGCCGCGTCTGATCGGCGTTGGGGTGGTGGGCCACGAGATCTCCGGCGTACCAGACCCGCTTGCCCTGGCCCCAGACCCGCCAGGCGAGCTCAATGCCCTCGTGGGCATAGAAGTAGGGTTCGCCCCAGCCGCCACAGGCGTCGAAGACGGAACGCGGCAAGAGGGTCGCTCCCTCCCACACCGAGAAGACATCGCCCGAGGTGCGAGGGTCACCCTTCTGGATCCGGGGCACCCAACGCCCCGGATCGGTCGAAGAATCGGGGTCGCTGACGCGGGGCTGGAGAAGACCGATGTCGGGCGCGTTCTCGATGACGCGCACGGCGTCTCGCAGGAACGTAGCCGAGGGCAGCCACGCGTCGTCGTCGAGGAAGAAGATGTAGTCGCCCGAAACCTGGTCGGCGCCCCGGTTGCGGCCGGCCGGGATCCCGACATTCTCCTCCAGCAGGAGCTTCGTCACACCAACGGGGAGGGAGCCCGGGTCTCCCCCGTTGCCGACGCAGACGATGTCGAGAATGACGCCTTCCTGCACAAGGAGGCTTCCGAGCCCGCGCGCGAGGGCCTCGGGCCGGCGCCCCTGGGTGAGGCTCACCACGCCGACGGAGGGAAGCCTTCCGGAGACGCTCAAGAGCGCACCCGCTTCGAGGACATGATCGCGATGAAATGCCCGACCAGCGCCAGGAGTGACAGCGGGGCCAGCACCGAGAGCAGGATCCGGTCGGCCGTGACCTGCCCGATTGCGAGCCCCAGAAGCGAGAAAGCGAAGATGATGATGGTGAGCTCGACCGAGTGGTAGAGACGGTGGAACGGAACGAACCGGGCCGCGCTGCGCAGGCGCGCGAGGAGCCTGCCAGACGGCACCGTGACGCCTCCGCGCTTGTCCTCGAGTTTGTCGAGGCCGGCGTTGGCACGGGCGACGTGGACCATGTCGTTGAGCGCCTTGTTGAGGACGATGATCAGGGCGAGAGCCAGGGCGAGTGTCGTCCACCGAAAATCAGCCGGTTCTCGGAATGGGAAGCCCGCCGCCCGGAACCCGAGCATGACCGGAATGAGCGCCTCGGTCGTGTAGTGGCCGACCTTGTCGAGGAAGACGCCCGCGGGCGACGAGGTACCCCGCCAGCGAGCAACCTCGCCGTCACTGCAGTCCACGAGCATCTGGAGCTGCCCGAGCACAAGGGCGATGAGCGGCCCGGTGATGCCGGGCAGGAGCAGCGAGAACGCCGTCGCCCAGCCGACCAGAATCATGAGGCCCGTGACGCCGTTCGCCGAGATGCTCGTCTTGAGGAGCACCCAGGTGAGGTACGGCGACAGATTGCGGAGGTAGAGCGATGCCGTCCAGTGCTCCGCGTTGGCACGGCTGCGAACTTCGGGCGGCTGGGCGACGCGCTTGAGTTCGGCAATCGACGTGGGTCGCGTGGGCGAAGGCGACGACATTCTTACCTTCCGACTTGCGCGGTGATGTTCTTCGTGAGCTGGAGGAATCCCGCGACGAAACCGATTCCCCACCCGAAGTGGATGCAGGGCAAGACTACGAGAAACCACCAGCGAGTTCTCTGGTCGTCTTCTCGTGCCGAAGCAAACGTTGCCACGACCACGAAGACTAGGTAGACGGCGGGGACGACGAATCCGACGAGCGCCCAGGCGAGACCTGTTCCCAGTGCAAGCCCGATGATGCCCAGGATGCCTGCCACGGCACCCAGTACCACCCCGATCACCATGACCGGCGGCACGAAATAGCGGAGCGAGTTGGCCAGGCGGAAACGCCGCACCAGCTCCCCGCGCCAGATTCCCGTGGCGACGAACTGGCGCACCAGCTTTCGAAGGCTCGGCCGTGGCCGGTAGGTGACCGTGAGATGCGGCGTGAACCACACGGTGCCGCCGGTGGACCGGAGCCGCCGGTTGAGCTCCCAATCTTGACCGCGCTTGATGTTCTCGTCGAAAAGGCCGACCTCGACCAGACGATGCCGCTGGAAGACACCGAGGTAGGCGGTCTCCGCCGGACCCTCCTTGCCGCCGACGTGGTGCGGCGTGCCCCCAAGACCGGCCCGGCTTCCATAGGCGCGAGCGACGGCCTTCTCGAACGGGGTACGCCCCTCGGCACGCATGATTCCGCCGACATTGTCGGCGCCACTGCGCAGAAGGGTCTCGACAGCGATCCGGGTGTACTCGGGCGGAAGGACAGAGTGCGCGTCCACTCGGACCGTGACGGGATGCCGAGAGGCGAGAATGGCGACATTGAGGCCTGCGGGAGTCGACCCGACGGGGTTCGGGATGCTCCGGATCCGGGGATCTTCGGCCGCCATCTCGGCGACCACTTCGTTCGTGCCATCGACGCTCGGCCCGAGCGCCAGGATTACCTCGAAGGGACCTTCGTAGTCTTGCG
>JAODMX010000352.1 GCA_025464735.1 Frondihabitans sp.
GAAGAGCGCCACTACGCCATCGAGGTTGCGATTAGCCTCCGCCGCGGTGATGCCCGCGCCGAGCGCCTGGTCGTGCCAGCTCTTCGCGAGCGCGCTTCGATCCCAGGCCGTCCAGAGCAGTTCTTCGATCGAACCCTCGCTCGCGCGAAGCATCGCGAGCGTCTCGCCCAGCCTGCCCGCGACCCTCGCGACCCGGTGATCGATCGTCACGAATCGGTTCGCGGCCGAGAGCCCGTCGACGAGGAGTTCATCCCCGGACCGATTGCCGCCTCCGGCGATCTCTTCGGCGCGGAGCGCAAGCCTCAATCGGCGAAGTCCGAGCCGATCGAGACCACCGAACGGACCAAGCAGCAGGTCCGTTGCGATCTCCGAATCGAGCGGGGTCCTTCCGATCCCCACCTCGACGATGGTGAGAAGCGCCAGGGCCGCGGGATCGTTCCTGAGAGCAGTGCCGCCGACCGCTATCCTGGTCGGCACCTCGGCGAGTGCGAGGGCGCGCGCTATCGCCTCGACCTGCGCGCCGCTGCGCACGACGACCACCATGTCGTTCCACGCCACCTTCGATTCGAGGTGCTGCTGCCGCAATGCCCTGGCGATCGCCGACCACTCCCGCGCGGGACTCGTTGCCAGGATGCTGGCGAGCGGCACCGCCACGTCATCGCTCCCCGCGGCCGCTCGGCGCTGTGTGCCCGCTGCGGCCGTTCCGATCCGCGCCGTCACTGATTTGGTGAGTTCGCGCAGCGCCGATCCCTGCCGGTGCGCCGTCGACAGCGTGAGTTGTTCGACGACTGGCAGTTCGAGAACGGTCGCGAGGCGGCCGAGTGCGTCTGGCTCGCCGCCACGAAAGGCATTGGCCGCGACATCCGGGTCGCCAAAGGCGACGACCGCGATTCTTCGCGCAGCCAGGGCCCTCAGAATCGCGAGAGTCGACTCCGTCGCCTCCTGAAGGTCATCGACGACCACGAGTTTCAGTGCGGCGACCCGCTCACCGGGGTGCGGAGACCGTATCGCGGCCACGGCGAATCTCGCCAGCTCGGCCGGATCGACCTGGGCCTCACGCGAGTAGCTGATGACCTGCAAGTACTCTTCTATGAACGCGGCGGCGGCGATCCATTCCGGATGCCCGGCCTGTGCCCCGAGCTCCCGGAGTCGATCCGTCGACACGTCGAACTCGGTCGCACGCATCATCAGTTCGCGCAGCTCTGTGCGAAACTGCCGGAGTCGCCGCACGTCCGGCCCGAGCGTTCCTGGCCAGTCGGGCCCGGTTCCCGACTCGATGTGGCCCTCGAGCAGGCCGGCGATATCCGCGTCCTGCTCTCCACCGGTCAGCAGCCGCAGCGGAGCCGCCCCTGCCGACTTCGCCGCATCGCGGACCACCTCGAAGGCGAGCGAGTTGATGGTGCGGGCCATCGGGCCGATTGTCGGAATGTTGAGCCGGAGCGCGATGCGATCTCGAAGCTTCGTCGCTGCCACACGACTCGAACTGAGCGCAAGCACCTGGTCCGGGCTCCAACCGTGCCAGAGGACGCGGTCGGCGACGAATTCCACCAGGGTCGTCGTCTTGCCAGAGCCCGGAGCACCGAGAACCGCCGCGGAAGCCTCGAGCGAAAGGTCGAGAACTGCCCGCTGCGACGGGTCCAGCGGACGCGGTTCGGATGTGGCGCCGCCGACGCGGGAACTCCGAAATCCCTTGATCGCCATGGCTTCAAACGTAGCGGCTAGCGCTGACAGCGAACGCTGCCGAGCGACCATGTTCTTCTGCCGTAACCTGAGCACGTGGACATTCGTATCGGCATCATCAACAGCCCCCGTGAGATCAGCTTCGAGACGTCGCAGTCGGCTAGCGAGGTGGAAACCGTCGTCGCGACCGCCCTCGACTCGGCCGCCAAATTCTTCAAGCTGTCCGACAGCCGCGGCAGCGTGTACATCGTGCCCGTCGAGTCGTTCGGCTATCTCGAGATCGGCTCGGAAGAGTCGCGGCGCGTGGGTTTCGTGGCCTAGCCATGGAATTGCTCTTCGTGACGCTGGGCGGAGTGATCCTCGGCCTCGCCGTGCGCTACACCTTTCCGAACCGGAGCACCTATGGAGCGGCATTGCTCCCCGCGTTGGGTGCTGTCGCGGCATCCGCCGTCTGGGCCGCGCTTACCTGGGCCGGCTGGAAGTTCGATGGCGGGTGGATCTGGGTCGCGAGTCTCCTCACTTCGGGAGTGGTCGCGGTCCTGGGCGCGGTCGTGCTGTCACGCACCCGAATGACCTCCGATGCCGAGATGCTGCAGAGGTTGAGTCGGGCCTGATCGGTTCGGCGTTTCAGCCGGTGGGGCGGCGAGATGAGAACTCTCTCATCCGCCTCTCGCAATCAGCTCATGTGGCCCCGAGAGGGTGGTCCAAGCGATCCGGGACCGGGTCGCGGGAAAGTGAGTCATACCGTGATGAAGAAATCGACCAAGCTGATCATGACTGGCGCCGCGAGCCTCCTTGGGGTCGCGCTCGCCACCGGCGGAGCATATGCGGCCAGCGGAACGCTGACCGTCTCCGATTCCCCGGGTCAGGCTCTGAAAGTGAGCGGTGTCGCACCCGCCGCCAACCACGCCAGTCTCACCGCCAAGGCACACGCCAGCGCCGATGCCAAGGGCCTTTTCGGTACCACGCCGACGCCCGAGCCGACCCCGAGCCCTACCGCGACAGAGCAGCCCGCGCCGGAGCCCACCGCTTCACCGGTCACGCCAAGTGCCGCCCCGGACAGTGAGTCATCGGACGAGGGAACCGAATCCGCGCAAGAGGTCGAGGCCGAAAGTAACGACAAGACCGATGTCCACACTGTCACTCCGGACAGCGCGGTCTCGGTCGATACAAAGGTCGACGTCAAG
>JAODMX010000360.1 GCA_025464735.1 Frondihabitans sp.
GTAGACCTGGCCCATGACAGACGCGAGTTCCCCTCTTGACCATCTCGACCTCGTCCCTCTGAAAGGCAGCGAACGAGCGTCGGCGCCGGGCGTCCAACCGTCCGAGAAGGCGATCCCCGAAGACGACCCGATCGAGGCGACTCTGGTGCTCCGGCGGAAGAGCGCCGTCACCGACGCCTCCCTCGCGGCACCGTTCGACTCGGCGACCTTTGCCCGCGATCACGGTGCCGATCCTGCCGATGTCGATCTCGTCACGGTGACCCTGAAGGGGCTCGGCGTCACCGTTCTTGAGAGCGATGCGCCGTCGCGCCGGGTGCGCATCTCGGCGACTGCGGCCGTGCTGTCGCAGATCTTCGGCACGACGCTCCAGTCCGTCAGCAGCGAAGCTCCCGCGCGCGGTGGCACCCCGATTGTCCGGGTCGAACACCGGCACCGTTCGGGAGGCCTCAGCATTCCGCGTGTGCTCGACGGCGTCGTCACCGCGGTTCTCGGCCTCGACGACCGCCCGCAGGCCCGCGCCCAGTTTCGGGTGAGTCGCGCCGAGGCGGCGGCGGTCAGCTACACGCCCGTCCAGCTCGGCACCGTCTATTCGTTTCCCGAGGGCACCGACGGCACGGGGCAGACGATTGCGATCATCGAGCTCGGCGGCGGGTTCGAGCAGAGCGACCTCGACACCTACTTCGCAGGTCTCGGCGTCGGCAGCCCGCAGGTGACGCCCGCGAGCGTCGACGGCAGTGTCAATGAGCCGGGCAAGGATCCCAACGGGGCCGACGGTGAGGTCCTTCTCGACATCGAGGTGGTCGGCGCTCTTGCCCCGAAGAGTTCGATCGTCGTCTACTTCGCTCCCAACACCGACGCCGGGTTTGTCGACGCGATCGCTGCGGCCACTCAGGCGTCGCCGACCCCCGTGACAATGAGCATCAGCTGGGGTCAGAGCGAAGACCAGTGGACGGCGCAGGCACGAACGGCTCTCGACGACGCCCTCGTCGACGCCGCGGCCGCAGGAATTACTGTGACAGTCGCCGCGGGCGACAACGGCAGCGGCGACGGGGCGACCGATGGCACCTCCCACGTGGACTTCCCCGCGTCGAGCCCGCACGCGCTCGCCTGCGGCGGCACGAGTCTGCGAGCTTCGGGCGCCGCGATTCAGAGCGAGACCGTGTGGAACGACGGCTCGAGGGGCGGCGCCACCGGGGGTGGGGTGAGCGATGTGTTCGGACTGCCGTCGTGGCAGAACGGCGTCGGGGTTCCCGCCCCGTCGACTTCGGGCGGAGGCAGAGGTGTCCCCGACGTCTCGGGAGACGCCGACCCGGAGACCGGCTACTCGGTGCTCGTCGACGGCACCCGCACCGTGATCGGGGGCACCAGCGCTGTGGCTCCGCTCTGGGCGGCGCTGATCGCTCGCGTCGTCCAGTCGGTCGGGAGCCCACTCGGCCTCGTCCAGCCGAAGCTCTACGCCGCGTCGGCCTCGTTCCACGACATCACGTCAGGTAGTAACGGATCCTTCTCGGCCGCCGTCGGCTGGGATGCCTGCACCGGCCTCGGGTCGCCCAACGGCACGGCGCTCCTGGCCGCCCTCAAGGCGTGAGAATCGCGGGGGCAGACGCAGGGCCTCAGGCTTCGTCGTCGGCCGCGTCCACGCCCACCGGCACGTCCGCTTCGGCGGAGCCGAACGGTGCGCCGAGGGCGGGTCGGAAGGCCTTGAACAGCACCAGGTAGATCGCGGCTGCGAGCACGAACCCAACCAGGGGAGTCAGGTCGCCGACGGAAGTGTTCTTGGCGATCGGGCCGGTGTAGAAGGTCTCGTTGCAGAACAGCCAGATGGAGACGAACCCGGCGACGATCAGGGTGATGAAACCGGCCCAGTTGCGGTACTTCGCCCGCTCGGGCAGGAGGGACGCGATCGTGGTGCCACGGCGCAGGAAGCGGTCCACGAAGACGATTCCAAGCCAGGGCGCGATCCAGTAGGCGATCACGAGCAGGAAGTTGTCGTACTTTGTACCCGCGTCGGCGAGGGCGCTCCAGGCGATGAAGAAGCCGATGATGCCGAACCCGAGGGCGACGATCGCCCGGCGCAGGCCGAATCGGATCCTCACTCCGGCCGCCAGGAACGACATGGCTCCCGAGTAGATGTTCAGCGCATTGGCCGCGATCGCCCCGACAGCGATGGCGACGAGGGTGAGATCCTTCACGACCGTCGGCATCGAGATCACGAACTGCGTGGTGGGGTTGGCATCGGGATTGAATCCCGTGACGGTCACGGCCGCGGCACCGGCGGCCATCAGCACGACGCAGGAGACGAAGTTGCCGAGACCGGCTGCCCACGCGATCGACGACCTGCGGGTTCTGGCCGGGAGGTACCGGCTGTAGTCGGAGGCATAGGGGTTCCATCCGGCGGCATACCCGAATGCCGCCGCCAGGGTGACGGTGAAACCGGCGAAATTGAAGCCGCCACCCTTGACCGGGGAACCGACGTGGGCGTGCAGGAAGATCGTGATCGTTGCGACCAGGAAGATGGCGCCGAGGATGTAGGCCGCGTAGCGCTCGAAGACCTGCACCAGGTCATGGCCGATGAAGGCGACGCCCACCTCGATGACGACGATGATCAGCAGTGCCAGCACCTGCGGCATGCCCGTCAGGGTCGACAGGGCGAAGGCACCGCTGACCGAGTTGACGGCGAACCAGCCGAGGCC
>JAODMX010000388.1 GCA_025464735.1 Frondihabitans sp.
GATCGCGTAGAGGGTGATGGTGTAGCTGACCTGCGATTCGGTGGTGCCGAGCCCGTGAGCGATCTGGGGAAGAAGCCCCGCGATCACGAAGGCGTTCGTACCGACCACGAACAGGCCGGCGGCGAGAATGCCAAGGCGCACGGAGACGATTCGGTCGGCGTATGATTGTTTGATCGTCGTCATACGATGAATCTAATGCATTGTTTGATGATTGTCGAACTATTCGTGGAGGGTCATGCCTGACTATCCGATCCCAGACATGAAGGACGTCGAGCTGGTCGACATCCTGCAAGCCGTGGCCGACCCCATCCGCCTCCACATCCTCGCCCTCCTGGCCGATGGTGAGCCGCACGCGAAGACCGTGGAAGAGTGGGGTGTTGAGATCACGAAGTCGACCATGTCGTACCACTTCAAGGCGCTTCGAGAGGCGGGCCTCACGCGCACCCTGATCGACGGTCGGAAGCACGACATCCAGCTGCGTCGTGCCGAGTTGGACGACCGCTTTCCCGGGCTCATCGCGGCTCTGACCGATCGGGGTGCACGGCCGACCGGGGAGTAGTCCGCGAGTGCGCTGCGGCGATGATGCGCAGCAGCTGCGCGCTGCCGTCTTCGACGCTGCCGTCGTTTCGGATCTCGTGGTCGGCAGGGCGCGACGGCGAAGGATCCGCGCGGGCCATTCGCCGCACGATGTCGTCGGGCGACTCCCGGTTGCGGTTCGCAAGCCGTCGGGCACGCACCTCGTCCGACACGGTGACGCGCACCACGACGAGGCGCTCGTACCGCTCGTCGAGCGCGTCGAGCGCTCCGCGGGACACATTGGCGACGACCACCCGCCCGGCACGGACGGCGTCGTCGGCTGACACGGGGATGCCGTAGTCGAGGCCGTGGGCGTTCCAGTACGCGGCGAACGCACCGCCGGTCCGGGCCTTCGCGAACTCGTCCGCGCTGAGCGGGGTGTACTCCTCGCCCGGCCCGGGCGGACGGGTGATCGCACGTCGGGGAAAGAAGGTGGTCTCGTCGCTGCGCTCGCGAGCGATGTCGAGCAGGGTGTCCTTGCCGACCCCGCTGGCGCCGGTGACCGCGACGAAGGCGCCGGGCCCGATCGGACCAGTCACGACACTCGCAGACCCTGGCGGTAGACGCTGCGAACCACGGGCACGGCGCGCCCCAGAGGGTGATGCTCGTCGGCCGGGAGCGCGTGCGTGTGGACCCGCACGAGGTCGGCGCGCTTCCCGAGGGTGATCGTTCCTCGGTCGTCGAGCCCGACGGCGCGGGCGGGGTTGCCGCTCACCAGCTTGGCGCCCTGGACGAGGGGGTAGAGGCCGTCGGCATCCAGCTGAACGATCGCCTGCAGCGGGCTCGCCGGCACGTAGTCGGAGGACAGGATGTCGAGCAGGCCGAGGTCGAGAAGATCGGTGGCCGCAACGTTGCCCGACTGGCTGCCGCCGCGGACGATGTTCGGTGCGCCCATGACGACGAGCTGGTCGCGATCACGAGCCGCCCGTGCTGCGACCTCGGTGGTCGGGAACTCGGAGATGCGGACGCCGAACGAGGCCGATTCCTCGACATGCGCGATCGTCGCGTCGTCGTGGGCGGCGAGGGCAATGCCGCGATCGGCGGCGAGGGCCGCGATCGCCTTCCGGTTGGGTACGGAGTGCTGCTCCGCGACCTCTTTCAGCTGAACGACCAGGGGTTCGAGACCGCTCGCCGACACACGGCCCTTGCCAACCATGTAGCGGCGGAAGGCCTCGATGTCGGCGTACTGCCGCTGGCCGGGCGTGTGGTCCATCAGCGAGACGAGGCGCAGCGACGTGATGTCGTCGAAGGCCAGAAACTCCGCGACGGTCGCGGGTGCGGCCACCTCGCAGCGGAGGTGGATGAAGTGCTCAGCGCGAGTGATGCCCGCCCTGTCGGCGTGTTCGATCGCATCGGCCAGAGCCCTGGCCACCCCGGTGGCGTCGTTGCGGCCCTCGAGCGTTCCGATCCGAATCGCGTCGAACACGGTCGTCACTCCGGCGCCGCTGAGCTGTGCGTCGTGGGAGAGAACGGCAGGCACAGGATCCCAGTGCGTACCCGGGCGAGGCTGCGCATGCGACTCGAGGTGGTCGGTGTGCAGCTCGACGAGGCCGGGCAGCAGGAGGTCGCCGTCGAGATCCTCGCCTGCTGTGACTCTCTCGGTCGTGATGTCGGCGATGGCGCCGTCGCGGAGCAGAACGGATCCGTGGACGATCTCGTCGTCCAGGACGACGCGGGCATTGGTCAGGACGGTGTCGAGACTCATCGGGTTCCTTCGTGGTCGAACGCTTCGGAGGCGTGGGGGAGAGGGACAGGGCGTTGGAGAGGATGGATCGAGTGGAGCCGGAAGGGCGCACCGGGCTCGGACTCCGTCAGGAGGGCGAGGCTTTCAATGGCGATCGGACGTCCGAGGCAGTCCGCGAACCAGTCCGCGAGAGTCGCGTGGACCTCGAGCTGCCGGTCGGTCGGGATCCGGTCGGTCACGGTGAGGTGGAAGCGGAACTCGTCGAAGACGTAGGGGTAGCCCCAGGTCTCGAGCAGCTCGCGGCGCCTCGGGGAAAGCGCGGCGGGGTCGCGGCGTGCGATCTCGGCTTCGGTCGCCGGCGCGCGGTAGCCATCGAACGCCTCGACCAGGGCATCGGTCAGAGCGTGGAGCTCTGGGGCCGCCTCGCCGGGCGTGAGAGCGAAGAAGCTGCCCATGCGAGTCAGTGCGAGGTGAGGGATCTCGACGGCGGCGCGCGTCGCGGCAAAGCGTTCGACGTCCTGGTCGAGCCGCTCGAGCGTGCTGCCCTCGGCAAGGCGGAACGGGGCCTTGAGGGTGCCGTGGAAGCCATAGCGGCGGGCATCGACGGTGATGGCATCGGCGGCCTCCCGGGTCCACCCGGTCGGGAGGTCAGGATCCGGAGCGAGACCGTCCACGCGCCGCCCGAGCCATGATTCCGCACGCTGCTTGAGGAGCCTCGCGGTGGGGTCCTGCGACCCGGTGCCGGGGACGGCGTAGATCGCAACGCGCCCGGTCACGCGGCCACTCCGGCGCGGGGTGCGAAGGCCTCGACGTCGATGATGCGGTCGGCGACCGCCTCGCGCACCTCCACGTCGTGGAAGATCCCGAGCATGCCGACTCCGCGAGCGCGTTTCTCGTGGATCAGGTCGACCACGGCATCGCGGTTGCGGGTGTCGAGCGAGGCCGTCGGCTCGTCGAGTAGCAGCAGCGCCAGGTCGGGGAGGAAGCCTCGCGCGATGTTGATCCGCTGCTGCTCCCCTCCGGAGAACGTGGCGGGAGGGAGCGACCAGAGGCGTTCCGGGATGGACAGGCGTGTGAGCATCGCGGCAGCGCGCTCGCGTGCCTCGTCGACCGGGACTCCGCGGTCGACGAGGGGCTCGGCGACGACCTGCAGTGCCGGAACTCGGGGCACGCAGCGCAGGAACTGACTCACGTACCCCATCGTGTCGCGCCGGGCTGCGAGAACCACGCGGGGGTCCGCATCGGCGAGGTCGACCTCGCCCGAGGCTCGGCGCAGCAGGATTCGGCCGCGATCGGCGGCGTAGTTGCCGTAGACCAGCTTGAGGATGGTGCTCTTGCCGACGCCGGACGTGCCACCGAGGACGACGCACTCGCCGGGGTTCACGTCGAAGTCGAGGTGGTCGAGCACGGCGAGTTGCTGGCCGCCCTGAAGGTGCATGGTGAAGGTCTTGTCGACCCCGGAAACCGTGAGGATCGGTGCTGGTTCGGTCATTGGCGGATCATCCTTGCAAGATCGACGAGACGAGGAGCTGAGTGTAGGCAGCGTGGGGGTCGTCGAGGACACGATCGGTGAGACCCGACTCGATGACGCGGCCGTCTTTCATGACGAGCGTGCGGTGCGAGATAAGACGAGCCACGCCCAGGTCGTGCGTGACGATCACGACCGCCAGGCCGAGGTCGGATACTAGACCGCGGATCAGGTCGAGTAGGCGTGCCTGCACCGACACGTCCAGCCCGCTGGTGGGCTCGTCCATGAAGACCAGGCGTGGTGAGACGACGAGGTTGCGAGCGATCTGCAGACGCTGGCGCATCCCCCCGGAGAAGGTGGAGGGGTGGTCGTCGATCCGGTTCGCGGGGATCTCGACACGCTCCAGCCACTCGGCTGCCATGTCGCGGATCCGATCGTAGTGCCGCCAGCCGTTCGTCATCAGCGGCTCGCCGACGTTCCCGCCCGCACTCACGTGCATCCGCAGCCCGTCGGCAGGGTTCTGGTGCACGAAGCCCCACTCGCTGCGCCACAGGCGACGGACGGCGCTCTCGCTGAGCGCCTTCAGATCGACCCGCTCGCCGTTGGACGTTCGGTAGTGGAGGCTTCCCTCGGTCAGCGCGAGCCGCTGCGCCAGGGTGCCGAGCAGAGTCGACTTGCCGGATCCTGATTCCCCGACGACAGCGAGCACCTCACCCGGCCACAGCTCGAAGTCGACATCGCGGCAGCCGTAGCGTTCGCCGTAGCGGTGTGCGGCTCCGCGGACCTCCATCAGGGGTAGATCATTGTTCATGCGAGAGCCTCCTCCGCGTTCGTTTCGGTGATCGCTGCGGATCCTCGTTCCGAGGCCCGCTCGCAGTGATCGGTGTCTGAGCAGACGAACATCGATCCGCCGGCGTCGTCGATGATGACCTCATCGAGATAGACGCCGGTCGAACCGCAGATCGCACACGGTTCCTCGAAGCGCTGCGGTTCGAAGGGGAAGTCCTCGAAGCCGAGGCTCTTAACGCTCGTGAAGGGCGGCACAGCGTAGATGCGCTTCTCGCGGCCGGCACCGAACAATTGCAGAGCAGGGTTCATGTCCATCTTGGGGTTGTCGAAGCTCGGGATGGGCGAAGGGGCCATCAGGTACCGGTCGCCGACGAGCACCGGGTAGTCGTAGGTCTTGGCGATGTGGCCGAAGCGGGCGATGTCCTCGTAGAGCTTCACGTACATGAGGCCGTACTCCTCGAGCGCGTGCAGCCGCCGCGTTTCCGTCTCGCGTGCCTCGAGGAACCGCAGTGGCTCGGGCATCGGCACCTGGTAGACGATCACCTGACCCTCGGCGAGCGGAGTCTCCGGGATGCGGTGGCGGGTTTGGACGATCGTCGCCTCGTCGGTGCGGGTCGTCGTTTGGACGCGCGCCACCGACGCGAAGAAGCTTCTGATCGACACGGCGTTCGTCGTGTCGTCCGCCCCTTGGTCGATGACCTTGAGGACATCCTCCTCGCCGATGATCGCGGCGGTCACCTGCACGCCGCCGGTGCCCCAGCCGCGGGGCATCGGCACCTCGCGACTGGCGAATGGCACCTGGAAACCGGGGATCGCCACGGCCTTCAGGAGGGCTCGCCGGATCATCCGTTTGGTCTGCTCGTCGAGGTAACCGATGTTGTAGCCGATGAGGTCGGCGCTCATGCGAGCACCTCCTCGTCCTGGCGCTCGCGGAACTCTCGGTTGAGTCGGCGCACGAGCACCAGCTCGGCTTGGAAGTCGACGTAGTGCGGCAGCTTCAGGTGTTCGACGAAGCCGGTGGCCTGGACGTTGTCGCTGTGACTGATGACGAACTCCTCGTCCTGCACCGGTGAGACGACTCGTTCGTCGAATTCGGGGGCGCGCAGCGCGCGGTCCACGATCGACATCGACATCGCCTTGCGCTCGCCCCGGCCGAAGGCGAGGCCGTAGCCGCGCGTGAACTGCGCCGGGGTGTCCGCGCTGCCGGTGAACTGGTTGACCATCTGGCACTCGGTCACCTCGATCCGGCCGAGCGGCACGGCGAAGCCGAGCTCCGGTGCTTCGAACTCGACTTCCACCTCGCCGACACGGATTTCGCCGGCGAACGGGTGCGTATTGCCGAAGCCGCGTTGACTCGAATACGCGAGCCCCAGCAGAAAACCCTCGTCGCCCCGCGCGAGGGCCTGCAGTCGCTCGGCCCGGCTCATCGGGAACACTGTCGGTTCGCGAGTGAGGTCGGCAGGCTCGGTATCGTCTTGACCGGCGTGGCTGTCCGGTTCGATCAGCGCGCTGGATCCCAGGAGATCCGACACACGCGGCATCGTCGTCTGCTCGCCGTCGGCAGTCTCGCGACCCTCTGGTCCGTCCGTGCCGCTGTCCGAGAAGAGGCGGTGCGTGTAGTCGAACGTGGCACCGAGCTGCTGGCCGCCCGGCAGGTCTTTGAAGGTGGCGGAGATGCGACGCTGGGGTGGCAGCGTTGCCGTCTCGAGCGGCAGCGAGTAGCCGAAGCGCGGCAGCGTCGTCCGGTACGAGCGGAGAAGGGTCACGGCTTCGAGAACGTCGCCCTGCGACTGGAGAAGTGCGCGGGCGGCGAGTTGCGGGTCATAGAGGGACCCCTCCGTCATGATCCGCGAGACCACGACTCCGAACTGCCCGGCGATCTGGGCGGGCTCGACCGCGGGTAGGTCCGTGCTCCCGCGACCCTGTTTGGCGAGAAGTGCGTGCGCATTCGCAATGGCGCGCTCCCCGCCCTTGACGGCTACGTACATGTCAGGCCTCCCTTTCGAGTCGGGTCGTTCGTGGCAGTGCCGCGACGGTGTCGACGTCGACGAGGAGCAGGTCGACACCTCGCGGAAAGAGGCTGGAGTTCTCGTTCCATTGCGGCAGGAAGTCGTCGTCCGCCCAGGGTGCGTCAAACACCGTCGCACCGTCGATACCAGGGCCTTCGGCGCGGAATCGAGCTGTTCCGGTGCAGCCGCGCACGTCGAGCACGACGGTGGCTGAACGATGCGGCTCCTCCTCGGTGCCGCGCGCGAGTCGACCCAGGCGCGGGAGACACGCGACGTCGGCGAAAACGAACTCGGCCTCGGCGGGGTCGGATGCTCGTCGTGCACCGGTGTGGAAAGCGAGCCACGCCGTGGACTCCCCGTCGTCGAGAGAGCTGCCGAGCCAGAGGGAGCACTCTTCGTCGAGGATCGTCAGCGCGATCGCGCCGAGGCCCCGACCGAGAGCCGAAGGAGGGTCTGCCGGACCGATGAGGGGCTGACTCGTGGTCGGGTGCGACAGGGCATCAAGGATGGCGCGGAACGCGCGCTGTGCGTCGCGGGTCGCGTCGGCGAAGCCCGGCGCCGGGATGGCCGGAGTCGCTTCCGCCTGGCCGATCATGCGTGTTCCCGGGCGACGGTGAAGAAGTCGACCAGCGTGCTGCGCGCCTCGGCGCGACCCTTCTCGTCGCGGGCCGCCCGGGCCTGTTCCAGGGGCGTGACGACCTCGGCCAGAACGCGGTCGCGCGACGCGCCGTCGACGAGCAGTCCGTCGAAGATCGCGGCGAGCCTCGCGTGCTCGAGATCGGTGCCGAGGCGATACGAGCTCCCGAGCACATCGTTCTGGAGCGAGGCTCCGTGAAGGCGGACAGTCGCCCGCGTGATCGTAGCCTCGCCGAGGTTGAACCTGGCGCCCCCCGCATCGATCCGACCCCGCACCATCACGAGCCCGACCTCCGGGCCGCGGATCTGCTGCACTTCGGGCTTCTCCTCCCAGGCCTGCCAGGCCGCGTCGAGGTCGTCCGCGCCAGCGGAGGCGAGGGCACGCATCCACCTCTGGCGTGCGGCTACGGTCGGTGCGGCCGCTGTGGCGGGGTGCATCTCTGGCGTCACCATGTTCTCCGTCAAGTTGTCCAATGATCTAGATAACTTTACGCTAGCCGAGCTTCTTCTCCAATGCACCTGCGGCAGGCAACCACCATCCCGACACGAGGTGAACATTCGACGAACGAGGCCCGAGGCTGAACCCAGTAGAGTGCCCGGGACATGACAACGCAGAGCAGATCGGCCAGCGGATACTCCGCATGGCGAATGATCGCGGACGAACTTCGAGGAGAAATCGTTGGCGGTTCCGTTCCGCCCGGCTCCAAGCTGCCCTCGGAGAGCGAACTCGCCGCTCGTTTCGACGTGCATCGCCACACCGTTCGCCAGGCGGTGGCAGCGCTCGCGGCCGACCATCTCGTCGTGGCCCGCCGGGGCAGCGGCACCTTCGTGGCCGAGCACACCGTACTGGTCCACCGCATTGGCCTCCGCACTCGACTGACCGACAGTCTCGGCCCTCGGGGTGCCGCGGCGTCCGGGCGCTTACTCGAATCGGCGACCGAAACGGATCCGCCCGCCGAAATCGTCGAACGGCTCCAGCTCGACGGCCGCCCCGCCCTCCGGCTGGAGATCGTCCGATCGGTCGACAGTCTGCCCATCGCCCGAAACACTTCCTGGCTCGACGCTGCGCGAGTGCCGGGTCTTGTCGACCATTTCGGCCCCATCGGATCGATCACGGCCGCTCTTCGCGGGGTGGGCATCGACGACTACCTGCGCGCCTCGACGACGGTGAGCGGCCGCGCCGCCACCGCCGCCGAGGCGCGCGAACTCGACCTCCCCGCAGGGTCGATCGTGCTCGTCGTTCGCGCGCTCAATACCCTGACCGACGGCACTCCGTTGCTCTACAACGTCACCCGCTTCGCCGCCGACCGCGTCGAGCTCGACCTGCAGCACCCGGATCCGGCGCCTCTGTCCTGAGGTGCCGCTGGAGCTGCTGCTCCGCGGGAGTGCCGGCGAGGCTGGAACGAAAACGGTTTCTTTATCATATTCCGTGGCCCCCAAGCAAGGGTAGACAAAGTATTCCAGTTTTCCCAGAATCTGGATAGGGTCGTAGAACTTGACCATCAGGGATCTGCGAACCGCGCATACCGATTCGCTGGGGAGAAGATCGATGCGCGCGCCGGTCGTTCACTCTGGAGTTCTCCAGGGAGGTATGGCGGCGACCGCAGTCTTCTCGCCAGATCTCGGTCTAGGAGCGGCGATCATGATCGTCGCGAGTCGGCGCAAGCGACACCGGTAGCGCGCGCTGACAGGCGGTGGCGGCGAGCCCGGGTCAGGGGTTCGCCGCCACCGCCTTTGGCGTCGGTGCGGCCTAGGCGATCGCGCTACGAACCTCTTCCGCTATCAGCTCGAACGCCGCGAGTGCCGGCTCGACGGGGGTGCGCAGTGTGAATCCGTGGTCGACTCCGGCGACTTCCACGTGCCGAACGGGCACGCCTGCGGCGTCGAGGGCGGAGGCATAGCGATTGCCCTCGTCGCGCAGGGTGTCGAGCTCGCAGGTCTGAATGAGCGTTCGCGGCATGCCCGCGAGCGGGTTGACTCCGTCGAGCACGGTGAGGTTCTTCGCTGAAGCGGGCGAAACAAGGGGGTCCGCGCGGTCGTCGTCGGTCGGAGCGTAGGCGGGGTCGAAGACGAGAGTCATCCAGGGTGCGACGACGGGATGCTCCGCGAGGCCCTGCTTTTGTGGGCCGGGGATCGTGAGGTCGAGCGGTGGGTAGTTCAGAACCTGGAGTGCGAGAGCGGGCCCGTCGGTGTCGCGGGCGATTCGCGCGACGGCCGTCGTGATTGCACCGCCCGCGCTCTGGCCACCAACGACGAGGCGCGAGGCGTCCCAGTCCTGCTCTCCGGAGTTCGACACCGCCCAGTTGATCACATCGACGCACTCCTCGATAGCGATTGGAAATGGTGCTTTCGGCGCGACGTCGTAGTCGATGCTGAGAACCGTCACGGCCGCATGTTCGACCAGGTAGTTGCAGAGCGGGTCGTCCATCTCGGGCGCTCGAACCACGTACCCGCCGCCGTGGATGTTGACATAGAGCGGTCGAGCTCCGGTTGCACCCGGGGTGCGGTAGACGAGGCATCGAACGGTGCCATGGCGAGTCGGTACCGGGATCTCGGTGCGTGCTGCCCGACAGTCCGCGGTCGCCTCGGTGAGTTCGTTCGGCACGCCGCCGAGCCGGCTCCCGGCCGCGCCGAGGGCTTTCGCGACAACGCGGCTCAGTGGCTTCCAGTCGAGAATGTGCATGAAGGATCCAATCGGTGGTCGGCCGTGCTGCGGAGAGCGCGATGGCTAGTTGTGGGAATGCGCGAGCGCGCCGAGCACTCGAGTCAGGTGACGGGCGAATTCTTCGGATCCGAGTCGCTCGGGATCGCGCGAGACGACCCACGAATTGATGAGCTGTCCGAAGCCGCCCGTCAGAAACTCGCTGAGGCTGGCGACGAGGTCATCGTCGACGTCGGGTCCCAGGAGGAAGCGAACGGCTTCGGCGTTGAAGGGCTGCAGCAGAAGGAACAGCTGTCGGTTGAGCTCGTAGGTGCACGGCCCGCCGAGAAGGACGCCGTAGAAGTCGCGATTGGTGTCGAAGTGGCGGGTAAGGAGAACGGTGTCGTCGAGCATCGACTGACCCGGCACTTCGAACCCGTCGATGAACTCTCGGGTGAAAAGCCCGACCGCCGCATCGATCAGCAGTTGGTTTCGATCGCGGTAATGAAGGTAGAGCGCCTGCCGACTGACGCCCGCGCGCGCCGCGATCTCCGAGATCGACAGCTCGATGGTGTCTCGTTCGCGCACCAGCTCAATCGCCGCGCCAAGGATCGCGTCGCGCGATCGAAGCGCCCGTCGATCGTGAGACCGCGCGGAGGGACGAGAGGCAGATGTCGAGGTCGTCACGTGGTAATAGTAGACAGTCGTCAATTAAATGACAAGTGTCCATCAAATCTTCTCGCAACCAGATTGCACAATCGAAGATGACAATGGGCGATGAATGACATGCTTAATATGTCAATAATCAGTATTCTCGCCCTAGTGCGCGATTCGACGATCGGAGTCGAGTTGCTTGCGTTGGACGGATCCGGGAGGGAAATATGACGGTTCTTTGGCGGCTTGCGGCCGCCTGTTGGGAAGAGGCGAAGACGCGAGTGCCGTGCTCCAACACAATCAGCAGGTGGTGGCGGTACAAGTGTCGTCACTCATTCGCGCCACTCAAGGCAACCTGGATCCTCGACGGCTGGGTCCGGCGAAACTCGTACCTCGACTCGATCACCCACAAATGCAACTGACGCGGCGGGGCGCGGGGCGGATCGTCCACGTCGCGATCGTCTGGCTGGCCGTAGCCATCGTGATCGAGATCGCCGCCGTTGCTCACATGTACTCATCGGGGTATGCGGCCGACGAGCATGCCGGGCGCGACGCGGTTGATGCCTTCGGATGGGTTGTTCTGATCGGGGGCTTTCTCGACCTCCTCGTCTCGGTGTGGTTCGTCTATTACTCGATCTCACGACACCGGGCCGTCGCGCAAAGCGAGCACTCGGCGGAGTGACCGGGGGGCGAGTTGGCTCGCTTCGACGCCGGGGTCCTGAGGCGTTCGTCGGGGAACATAGGGCGCTGAGGTTGTGAATCGGAACGTCGTCTCGGTGGCCCCGAATGCGCGGCGGCAGCTGCGACCTATGATCATGAAATCCCAAGTCGCCAGATTGCACGGCCACGCGCTGGTCGTCGGGCTTCCTCGCGCGTCACTCAGGCGACTCAGCGACGCAGAGCCTTCCGTGCCAGGTGGTTGCCGACGAACTGCCCGAGTTGGACGATCACGACGATGGTGGCCACGGTGACGTAGACGACAGTCCAGTTGTAGCGCTGCGAGCCGTACGAGACCGCGAAGTCGCCGAGTCCGCCGCCGCCGATCAGGCCGGCCTGCGCCGACATGTCGACGATTCCGACGAAGATGAACGAGTAGCCGAGGATGAGCGGGCCGAGTCCTTCGGGGATCAAGACCGTGAAGATGATCCGCACGGGTGCGGCTCCGACCGCTCTCGCAGCTTCGATCACTCCCGGGTCGATGCTCACCAGGCTTTGCTCCACGATGCGTGAGACGGCGAAAGCAGCTGCCAGAGACAACGCGAACGCCGCCGCGTTCGAACCGATCGTGGTGCCGACCACGGCGGACGTCAGGGGGCTGATCGCCGTGATGAAGATGACGAACGGGATCGGCCGGATGATGTTGACGACGACGTTCAGCACGGTGAAGACAGCTCGGTGCGAGAGCAGGTTGCCGGGTCGCGTGACGTAGAGGGCGATGCCGAGCGCCAGCCCGAGGAACCCGGCGACGACCATTGAGACGAACACCATGAACAGGGTTTGCCCGATGGCTTGGACGTAGACATCGATATTGCTGAGGAAGAAGTCCATCAGGCCTCCTCGGTCCAGGTGATCCCGCGGAGAGTGAGAGCGGCGAGTGCTGCGTCGACGCGGTCGTCGTCGCCGGTGAGCTCGTAGGTGAGGGCGCCGATCGCCCGCTCCTGGAGTTCGCTGATACCCCCGAAGACGAGTTCGGTGTCGACCGTCTCACTCGTGAAGATGTCCGAGACGACCGAGATGAAGCTCTTGATCTCGGCGACCTGGATGGTGACGATGCGGCCTTCGTGGCTCTGCCGGATCCTGGTCAGGGTCTCCGGAGAGGGACGATCCTGCAGCACCGAGCGAACGAAGCGGGCGGCCGCCGCGGTCGAGGGGGAGGAGAAGACGTCGTAGACGTCGCCGTGCTCCACAACCCGGCCGGTGTCCATGACCACGACGCGGTCGGCGATCGAGCGGATCGCGTCCATCTCGTGGGTGATTACGACGACGGTGACTCCGAGGTCGCGGTTGACTCGGCGGAGGAGCGCCAGGACGTCGGCAGTGGTTTCCGGGTCGAGGGCGCTGGTTGCTTCGTCGGCGAGGAGGAGGCGGGGGTTCGTGGCGAGGGCGCGCGCGATCCCGACGCGCTGTTTCTGCCCGCCCGACAGCTGCTCCGGGTAGGCGTACGCGCGGTCGAGGAGGCCCACGAAGTCGAGGAGCTCGGCGATCCGGGCGTCCCGAGCGGCCCGGCCGATGCCGGCGACGCGGAGCGGGTACCCCACGTTGCCGGCGACGGTCCGCGATCGGAACAGGTTGAACTGCTGGAAGATCATGCCGATGCTCTGTCGCACCTCGCGGAGCTTGCGCTCCGGGAGGGCCGTCAGCTCGTCGCTGCCGACGAACACCGTGCCCGAGGTGGGTCTTTCGAGGGCGTTGATGAGACGCACCAGCGTGCTCTTCCCGGCCCCGGAGTATCCGATGACACCGAGGATCTCGCCCTCGCGGACATCGAGCGACACGTCGTCGACGGCCACGTGGCGGCCTGCCGGGGTTTCGTAGGACTTGCTGACGTGTTCCAGCCGGACCAGCGGATTGGCAGTGGACGTCACTGGTTCTGGGCGGCCTTTGCGTCGGCTTCGACCTTCGCAAGCTCTGTCTGGAGCGCCTTGGCGGAGGTGGTCCGGAAGACGGCGTTGCCGTCGTTCTCCTCCTGGACGCCCTTCTCCACGCTGGCCGTGTGATACAGCGCAGCGAGCTTCAGGTAGAGAGCGTTCGTGTCGTCCTTCTTGCGGGAGACGAAGATGTTGACGTAGGGCGCGGCGCTTGCGGAGGACGGGTTGTCCCTGAAGATCGCGTCGGTCGTGGGCAGTTTCGCCTCGGCGGCGTAGTTCTGGTTGACGATCGCGGCGGCGACCGATCCGCTCTTGAGGGCGCCGGCGGTCTGCGACGCATCGAGAGCC
>JAODMX010000236.1 GCA_025464735.1 Frondihabitans sp.
AACGCGATCGTGCCGGTTCTGAAGGCGATGCTGGATCGGTTTCCCAGCGTACTTCGACGGGAAGTCGCGTCGCTGATCCGCGCGTTGTTTCGGGCATTTGCACGCAGCGACAACCACATCCGCGAAGCGTCTCGGGTGCAGCGAAGGCCCCGCCGGGGGCGGGGCCTTCGCTGCACCAACGCTAGTCGGCGGCGGGAGCAGGCGCCTTCTTGGCGGCCGGCTTGCGCACGGGCTTCTTCGCGGGCTCGGTAGGCTCCGCGGCCTTCTCACCGTCGGCCGGGTTGGCGTAGGCAGGGCCGGGCTCACCGGCGGGCTTGCCGATCTCGGGAGCGGTCACGGGGGCGTCGTCGACCGGAGGTGTGGCGGGCTTCGGGCGCGAAGCGAACTCCTCGAACGCGGCGCGCGGCCTGGTCACGTTGTCGAGCGACGCGATGTCGCGACCGAGCACCATGTTGTTCGCCCAGCCGGTGACGACGCGGATCTTGCGCTCCCACGACGGCATGGCCATGCCGTGGTAACCGCGGTGCGCGGCCCAGGCCGGGAAGCCCTTCAACGCGAACTTGCCACTCTGGAAGACACCGATGCCGAGACCGAGGCCCGCGACGGCACCGAGGTTGTCGTGGCGGTAGTCTTTCGTGTTCTCGCCGCGCAGCGTCGCCGTGATGTTCTTGGCAAGCTGCTTGCCCATGCGCACGGCGTGCTGCGCGTTGGGCACGCAGAAGCCGCCGACGCCGGCACCCGTAAGGTCGGGAGTTGCCGCGACGTCGCCGCAGGCCCACGCGTCGGGCACCACGGTGCCGTCTTCGTTCACGATCCGGAGGTCGGGCTGCACCGAGATGCGCCCACGGGCCTCGATCGGGAAGTCCGTGTTGCGCACAACCGGGTTCGCCATGACGCCGGCGGTCCAGATGATGAGGTCGGACTCGAACGACTCCCCGGTGGAGAGGTCGACCTTGCCGCCCACAGCGGACTGGAGCTGCGTGTCGAGGTGAACGATGGCCTGGCGCTCGGCGAGGTTCTTGAGCACCCAGTGGCTGGTCTCGAGGGACACCTCGGGCATGATCCGACCCATCGCCTCGACGAGGTGGAAGTGGGTGTCGTCGATGGTGAGCTGCGGATAGTTCTTGAGGAGGTCGGTCGCGAAGCTGCGGAGCTCCGCGAATATCTCGATGCCGGCAAAGCCACCACCGACAACGACGACGGTGAGGAGACGGTCGCGCAGGGGGCCTGCCGGAAGGTTTGCGGCCTTCTGGAAGTTGGTGAGGAGCTTGTCGCGGATCGCCTCTGCCTCTTCGATCGTCTTGAGGCCGATAGCCTCATCGGCGACACCCGGGATCGGGAAGGTGCGCGAGACAGCCCCCGCGGTGACGACGATCTGGTCGTACTCCAGCGTCCATTCGTCGCCGACGTCGGGCGTGATCGTCGCCGTCTTGGTGGCGTGGTCGACCTTCGAGACCTTCGCGGTGACGACGTTCGTGCGCTTGAGGTGGCGACGGAGCGAGACAACAGCATGCCTGGGCTCGATCGAACCCGCGGCAACCTCCGGAAGGAACGGCTGGTAGGTCATGTAGGGCAGCGGGTCGACGACCGTGACCTCTGCCTCACCGTTCCGCAGCCACTTCTCGAGTTTCCAGGCGGTGTAGAACCCGGCGTAGCCGCCGCCGACGATGAGGATTTTGGGCACGAGTGAAGATCTCCTTGTTAGGTGTGGTCGTGAAACAGGCTAGCGCGTGCCGCGCACCCTTCGGAAATGCCGGACGGCCCCGATGACGACGACCAGAAGGATGGCACCGAAGACAGAATAAACCGCAACTGGAATCCCGGTGGACCGCACGGTATCGACTGCCAGCAGGGATCCAGCGTTTCCGCCCTTATTTGCAACGGCCGTCGTCGGCGTGGCCGTGACAGGCGACGAGGGCGCAGGAGCCGAAGTCGCCTGCGGTGTCGCAGCCGCTCGACGATGCAAGCGGATCCAGTCAGCGAGGCTCCCGAGCGGATTCGACGTCACGTGCGGCACGGACGCCGTCACCGCTGCGTCCGCGTTCACGAGGCCATGACCGTAGATCGGGCCGGGAGAGGGGGTGCCCTTCGGCGTCGCCGTTGTGATGAGACGGTTGATCACGTCGTCGGCCGAGATGCCCGGATGCGACGCGATCACGAGCGCTGCCACCCCGGCGACGATGGGCGTTGCACCGCTTGTGCCTTGCCAGAGGAGGTACTCGCCGTTCGGCGCCACCCCGACCAGCCCTTCACTGGGCGCCGCCACCCCGATCGTGATGCCCTGGCTCGACGCGTCGAAGCTGGCGTTCCCGGACTGATCGACGCCCGCCACCGCGAGCACGCCCGGCATGGTCGCGGGGGCGCCGACCTCATCGGTCCCGCTACCCCGGTTTCCGGCTGCCGCCACGATCACGACGTTGTGCTGCATGGCGTAGAGGAAGGCTTTGTCCCAGCTCACCGGCCAGTCGAGCGTGTTCCGCGTGAGCGACATGTTGATGACCTTGGCGCCGTGGTCAACGGCCCAGACCACGGCTTTGGCGATCTGGTCGTCGGCATCGACCGCGGTGGATCCGAATCCGACCGAGATCGACAACAGCTTCGCCTCAGGCGCAACACCGATCACACCGCTGTCGGCACCCGTTCCGCGCCCGGCCAGCAGCGAGGCCACCAGGGTGCCGTGGGACGAGTCGTCGTCGATCGGCGTCTCACCGCTCGCCGACCCCTTACCGGAGAAATCTGTGCCGCCGACGACCGCGCCCTGAAGTTCGGGCACACTGCCATCGACGCCGGTGTCGATGACCGCCACCGTGACTCCTGCACCCTTCGTGGTGTTCCACGCCTTCTCGATGCCGTAGTCGCTCAGCCAATACTCCCGGTCGCGCAGGCTGTCAGCGGAGGCCGACTGGGCGGGGGCGGCCGCCAACGCCGGAGCGATCACGATCGACGCGGCAAGGACGAAGGCAGCCAGGGCACCGACTCGCCGCACGGGCTCAGACCCCGGTCTCGGCGGCGGGCTCTGCGGCGGCAGCTTCGGCGGCAGCTGCGGCGGCAGCTTCGGCTTCGCCCAGATAGTCGTCGCACACGCAGACGTCAGGGCTCCAGGCGGCGCGCTCGAGAGCCCGGTCGCCGAAGGGATTCACATCGGGGCCGGCTGCCAGTGCATGCCCGGCGAGGGCGTGCAGACATTTGACGCGCTCTGGCATGCCGCCGGCCGTGACATGAGCGATCTCGTCGACGTGCTCGATGCTCTCGCGGTCGGCGAGGTAAGCCTCGTGCGCGGCGCGATAGGCACTCGCAAGGTTGGGGTCGAAGGCGAGCTGCTCGGTGAACTCGGCCATCACGCCATTCGCTTCGAGAGTCGAGATGGCGGCCGTTGCCGCGGGGTGACAGAGGTAGTACAGCGTCGGGAACGGGGTGCCGTCGCCGAGTCGCGGCTTCGTCGCCACCACTGTCGGATTGCCGCAGACGCATCGCGCCGCGATGCCGATCACGTCTCGCGCAGGCCGGCCCAACTGGGCGGAGACGACACGGATGTCTCTCTCGGTGACGGGGGCGAAGGGCGGCGTGCTCATGAGCCCTCAACGATACCGGTCTATTTGCGGGTCGTGATCTCGGGTGCGACGAGCTTGGAGGCGGGCTTGTCAGTGAGTCCGGCGTCGAGCGCCGACGACATCATCGAGGTGATCCAGTCGACGTCTGGCGTCTGGATTTTCTTGCTGATCTGGGATCCGGAGGGCGTGGTGGTCGTCGTGCCAGACGACTTTCCGGGATTCATCACGAGATAGCTGTACTCCCCGGGATAGACATACAGCAGACGGCCACGAGCCTGGGACTCGATGTAGGCGGGGTCATTCCATCGGGCGACATCGCTCTTGAGCGCTCCAACGTTGGCCTTCTGCTTGTCGACGGACTTCTGAAGCGAGTTGATCTGCTGCTCCTGCTGGATGAGCGTGCGCAGGTTCGGGGCGAGGACGACGACGAACAGAACGATGATGACAAGCATCAGGAGGCTGAAACCCGAGAACCGCATGCCACGAAGCCAGCCACCCGCCGCGGTCTCCATGGCAGGAAGACTCACCGGCACGCGACGGTTCTTGGTCGAGTGCTCCTCGGCTGCGTCGTGCCGACTCGGTCGGGGGTCGGCGTTGCTGCTGGGCATGCCTCGACGATAGGCGAGAGTCGCCCCTGGTCGGAGCAGGCGGTGCGGCGTTGCTCCGCTTGTGCTTGCCCCACCTGTGCCGCACAACTCCATATTTGGTGCGTCGGCACGAACGTGAGCGGCAAGTCGCGGAGTCGTCCGCTGAGTGCTGCGTCGGGTGCAGGGCCACAACTCCACCTTTGGCGTGCTGGACGGAAAGTGAGCGGCAAGTCGTGGAGTCGTACGGAGTGACCCGCACGAAGGACGGCACGCACGCCAGAAGGCCCGACCCGCGTGAGCGGGTCGGGCCTTCTGGCGTGCGTGTGGAACTACGCCGTGAAGCGCGGGAACGCGGAACGGCCGGCGTATACGGCCGCCTCGCCGAGCTCCTCCTCGATACGGAGCAGCTGGTTGTACTTCGCGACGCGCTCGGAGCGAGCCGGCGCACCGGTCTTGATCTGCCCGCCGTCGGTCGCGACCGCGAGGTCGGAAATGGTGGTGTCTTCGGTCTCGCCCGAGCGGTGCGACATGACCGTCTTGTAACCCGACCGCTGCGCGAGTGCGACGGCGTCGAGCGTCTCGGTCAGCGTGCCGATCTGGTTGACCTTGACGAGCAGGGCGTTCGCGGCGCCCGACTCGATGCCGCGGGCGAGGCGCGTCGGGTTCGTGACGAAGAGGTCGTCGCCGACGATCTGGGTCTTGGAGCCGATGACCGAGGTGAGGTGAGCCCAGCCTTCCCAGTCGTCTTCGTCGAGAGGATCTTCGATCGTGACCAGGGGGTAGGAAGCGACGAGCTCTTCGTAGTAGCTCGACATCTGCTCGGCCGATTTGGTAGCGCCTTCGAAGGTGTAGGAGCCGCCCGAGAAGAACTCGCTCGAGGCGACGTCGAGGCCGAGGGCGATGTCGGTGCCCGGCGTGAAGCCGGCCTCCGTGATCGCGTCGACGAGGAGGTCGAGGGCTGCGCGGTTGCTGTCGAGGTTCGGAGCGAAGCCACCCTCGTCGCCGAGACCCGTGGACAAGCCGCGGCTGTTGAGCTCGCTCTTGAGAGCGTGGTAGGTCTCGGTGCCCCAGCGGAGAGCCTCGGAGAAGGTTGCTGCGCCGATCGGCAGGATCATGAACTCCTGGATGTCGACGTT
>JAODMX010000405.1 GCA_025464735.1 Frondihabitans sp.
TCGGAGAGCGTGGCAGGACTTCGTGCCGCACGTTTGAGCTGCCGTGCTCCGTCGCACGACCGTTGCGGAGGATCGCAGCCGCGAGTCGCGGCGTGCGAGTGGCCGATTGCGGCGAGTCGTCCTCCGCAACGGTTGGATGTGCGGTTCGACCACCGGTGTCGCGCCTGAACTCAGGCGAAGCGACGGGCAATGACGCGATAGCCGATCCCGATCGCGATGACGGCGACTCCCACGACGATTCCCACCGGCGGAAGCGTCACGACGAGTACGACGCAGGCGACCGCTCCCACCACCTGAAGCGCCCGTGGATAGCGGCGCTGGTCCGGGCGCTGAGTGTAGGCCGCCACGTTGGCGATGAGGTAATACAGGAGTACTCCGAAAGAGGAGAAGCCGATCGCCCCGCGCAGGTCGACGCTGATGACCATCACGCTGACGACAGCCGCGAGCACGACTTCGGCGCGATGTGGCACCTTGAACTTCGGATGCACCGTGCCGAGCCAGCGCGGAACATCACCTTCGCGAGCCATAGCGAGGGTCGTCCGCCCGATGCCGGCGATGAGACCCAGCAGGGCGCCGAGCGAAGCGGCAGCGGCGCCGATCCGGACTACCGGTGCCGCCCACGCCCATCCGCTTGCTGCGACGACATCGGCGAGGGGCGCCGATGACCCTGCGACGCCGTTGGCGCCGAGCGTCCCGAGTATGGTGATCGCCACGGCCGCGTACACGACGACCACGACGGCGAGGGCGATGGTTATGGCTCGCGGAATGGTCTTCGCTGGGTTCCTGACCTCCTCGCCCATCGTTGCGATCCGCGCGTAGCCCGCGAACGCGAAGAAGAGAAGCCCGGCGGACTGCAGGATTCCGTACCAGCCATGCGAAAGGAGATCGCCGGGCTGCCAGCCCCCGACCGAACGGCCGCCCTGGAGGCCCGCGGCGACGGCGACGGCGAGGGACACGACCACGATCACCACTATCGCCCGAGTGACGAGCGCCGTGCGGCTTACCCCGAAGTAGTTGACCGCCGCCAGCCCGATGACAGCCGCCACCGCTACCGGCCGTTGCCACTCGGGTGGAGCGGCGTAGGCGGCGAAGGTGAGCGCCATGGCGGCGCAGCTCGCGGTCTTTCCGATGACGAAGCCCCATCCGGCGACGAAGCCCCACCACTCGCCGAGCCTCTCTCGACCGTAAACGTAGGTGCCGCCCGACAACGGATACTGTGCCGCGAGCTGCGCGGAGGAGGTGGCGTTGCAGAATGCCACGACGGCGGCCACCGCGAGACCGAGAATGAGGCCGGAACCCGCCGCCCGCGCCGCGGGAATGAACGCGGCGAATACACCGGCCCCGATCATCGAACCGAGGCCGATGAAGACCGCGTCGGTGAGCCCGAGTCGTCTGGACAGCGTCGGTTGGATGGTCACTCGTGCATCCTAGAAGACCGGAGCATCCGCTTGATGCATCCGACGAAAGCGCCACAGTTGCGGAGGACTGTACGCGCGAGCCCCGGTGTTCGGACGGGCGAATGCGGCGAGTCGTCCTCCGCAACGGTCAGATGTCGGCGACGCGTCGAGTCGGACAGGCTGGCGACGCGTCTAGAGCCCAGAGCCGATCGATCCGATCACCGCATCGAGCGGGGTACCGGATGCGTCCCGCTTCGCTCCAGCCTCGGGAAGGGTGCGGACCGCGCCGTCGGCAGCGACTGCCGATGCGGGCGATGGACCCGCCCACGCGATGGCGAGCACGTCTTCGCCCTTGAGGAACGCGTGCGCGCGCACCCCGCCTGTTGCGCGACCCTTGCCAGGAAACTCCGACAGCTGAGACACCTTCGCTCGGCCGGGGTCGGTTCCAGCGATGGTCCCGGTGCCGGTCGAGACTGTCGCCACGACGTTCTCGGCTGCGGGGTCCAGCGATCCGAAGAAGATGACCTCCGCCTTCGCGCCGAGGTTGATACCGGCCATGCCGCCAGCCGAACGTCCCTGCGGACGTACCGCGGTTGCGGGGAAGTGCAGCAGCTGGGCGTCCGAGGTAACGAAGAGCAGCTCGTCGCCTTCGCCCGCCTGGTGCGCTCCCACGACCTGGTCTCCTGGCTTGAGGCTGATGATCTCGAAGTCCGGTTTGTTGGCGTAGTCGCCCGTCGTGAGCCTCTTGACAACACCCTGGCGCGTGCCGAGTGCGATGGACTGATCGGAGGCGAGGGAGACGAGCGCGAGCACCCGTTCCTTCTTCGAGTCGAGGGCGAGATAGTCGGCGATTCTCACGCCCGCGGCCAGCTGGATCGAATTCTCCGGCACCACGGGCAGGTCGACGGGGGAGAGCCTTACCAGACGTCCGAGGTTGGTGACAGCACCGATCTCCGTGCGACTGGTGGTGACGACCGTGGACAGAATGGCGTCGTGCTTGCTGCGCCTCGCCACCCTGGCCGGTGCATCCGCCGACCCGTCAGAAATGTCGACACGGATGACTCGCCCCGTCGTCGAGAGGTAGACGCGGCATGGCGCGTCCGCGATCTCGAGAAGGGGAGCGACGGACCGCGAGGATGAGGATGTCGCGATGCTCGGCCGCGCCTCGGTCAGCAGGGTTCGGCGGGGAGTGCCGAAGCGCTCGGCGACCTCCTCGAGCTCGTCGGAGACCAGGTGGCGCACGTGCTCTGGCACCCTGAGGAGTTCTTCCAGTTCGTCGATTTCCGCCCGCAGCTGGTCACGCTCGGTCTCGAGCTCGATGCGTGAGAACCTGGTGAGCCGCCGCAGCCGCAGCTCGAGGATGTACTCGGCCTGCACCTGGCTGAGATCGAAGACGTCGATGAGGCGCGTGCGGGCCTGCTCTGAGTCGTCGCTCGTTCGGATGACCTGGATGACCTCGTCGATGTCGAGGATCGCGATGAGCAGGCCCTCGACCAGGTGCAGTCGTTCCTTCTTGCGCGCGAGCCGGAACCGGCTTCGTCTGGTGACCACCGAAATGCGGTGATCGATGTACACCTGCAGCAACTCGCGGAGCCCGAGGGTTCGTGGTCCACCGTCGACAAGCGCCACATTGTTGATGTTGAAGGAGTCTTCGAGCGGCGTGAAGCGAAAGAGCTGTTCGAGCACGGCATCCGGGCTGAATCCGGTCTTGATGCCGACGACGAGCCGAGTGCCGTGTTTGCGGTCGGTGAGGTCCGTGACGTCGGAGATGCCGTTGAGCTTCTTCGAGTTGACGCCGTCTTTGATTTTCTCGATGACCTTCTCGGT
>JAODMX010000414.1 GCA_025464735.1 Frondihabitans sp.
GAACGAGGAACCGAGTTTCTGGCTGCCCCGGTGAGCGGGAATCTGAAGGTCATCGCTGCCGGCAAGCTCACCGTCGCGGTCTCCGGACCGCGTGCGGCGTATGACAGTGTCGAACCGCTCCTCGAAACGTTCGGTCGTAAAGTCACGTACGTCGGCGAGGGCGAAGTTGCTCGCCTGGTGAAGATTGCGCACAATGTCTTCCTCGGAGTCGTCATTCAGTCGCTGAGCGAAATTACAGTGCTTGCCGAGCGCGGAGGAGTCAGCCGCGAAGCGTTCCTCGAATTCCTCAACGACTCCGTCATGGGCTCGACCTTCAGCAAGTACAAGACGCCGGCGCTTGTGAACCTCGACTTCAAGCCAACATTCACCAACATTCTGCTCAGCAAAGACCTCGAACTCGGGCTGGCGGCGGGCAAGAAGCTCGGCGTGCCGATGCCGATCGCGTCGGCGACAGGAATGCTCGTCGCCGAGGCCATTGGGGCCGGCTACACCGAAGAGGACTTCGCCACTCTCATCCTCGAGCAGGCGCGACGTTCGGGCTACCAACCGGTATCGGAGGATGCCGTCATCGACGACGGCCTGGCACCGGAGGCAGTCTCATGACCACGCCGATCCGGCCCATCGGCGCACCTGGGCACATGGGCGTCGACTACGAGGAACGCGTCGACTTCGACCGGCTGCGCAAGTTCCGTATCGCTCGCGCGCAGGAGGCTCTCGACGCCAGCGACTGCGGCGCGTTCCTGCTGTTCGACTTCTACAACATCCGGTACACGACCCAAACATGGATCGGCGGCGCGCTGGGTGACAAAATGATCCGGTACTGCCTTTTGGTCCGCGGTCAGGAACCAGTCCTCTGGGATTTCGGCTCGGCTGTTCGCCACCACCAGTTGTACTCGAAATGGCTCCCTGACGAGAATTGGCGCCCCGGATTCCTCGGGTTCCGCGGAGCGGTCGCTCCCAGCGCAGGGCTCATGAAGGATGCCGTCGCCGAGATCAAAGGGCTGTTGAAGGCCGGGGGCGTTCTCGACATGCCGCTGGGCGTCGACATCGTCGAACCGCCGTTCATGTTCGAGCTCGCGAACCAGGGCATCACGGTCGCCGATGCGCAACAGCACATGCTCGACGCTCGCGTGATCAAGTCTCGCGACGAGATCATGCTCCTCAACCAGGCCGCCGCCATGGTGGACGGCGTCTATCAGGACATCGTGGATGTCCTGAAGCCGGGCATCCGTGAGAATGAGATCGTCGCGCTGGCCAACAAACGGCTGTACGAGCTTGGATCCGACCAGGTCGAGGCCGTCAACGCCATCTCCGGCGAGCGATGCAATCCGCATCCCCACAACTTCACCGATCGCATCATCCGGCCGGGCGACCAGGCGTTCTTCGACATCATTCATTCATTCAATGGCTATCGCACCTGTTATTACCGGACTTTCGGAGTAGGCAGCGCGACCACGGTGCAGCGCGATGCCTACAAGCAGGCGCGCGAGTGGATGGACGGCGCCCTCGACGCGATCAAGCCGGGTGTCAGCAGCGACGTGGTGGCCCGCACGCTCCCCAAAGCGGAGGATTTCGGATTTGAGAACGAGCTCGCAGCATTCGGGTTGCAGTTCGCGCACGGGCTAGGTCTCGGTCTGCACGAACGCCCGATCATCTCTCGGCTTAACTCTCTCGAGCACCCCATGGAGCTGAGGCCCGGCATGGTCTTCGCGATGGAGACGTATTTCCCCGCCGCGGACGGCATCTCCGCGGCACGGATCGAAGAGGAGGTCGTCGTAACCGAGTATGGAACCGAGATCCTCACGAAGTTCCCCGCACAGGAGTTGTTCGTCGCCAACGAATATCGCCCCAGCCTCTGAGATCGGCGGAATTTCTGGGAAACGTGACTCGCAGCCGCGCTAAGCCTTCCAAACCGTCTTCAGGTTGCAAAACTCGCGAATACCCGCCGCCGCCAGTTCGCGTCCGTATCCGGACGCCTTGATACCACCGAAGGGGAGTTCTGGATAGGAGACCGTCATACCGTTGATGAAGGTCGCTCCCGCTTGAAGTTCGGTGATAAAGAATGCCTCATCCTCAGCGTCCTCCGTCCATAACGACGAGCTGAGACCGAAGGCGGTCTGGTTCGCGATCTCAACAGCCTCCTGGCGACTGCTGAACCGATAAAGAGCTGCGACCGGGCCGAAGGTCTCGTCGAGAACGATGCGCATATCGTCGCTCAGCTCACTCAGCACCGTCGGCTGATAGAACCAGCCGGGGCCTTCGACAGCTCCTCCACCGGTCAGGACTTTCGCCCCTTTGGTGATCGCGTCGTCCACCAGCTCGGCGAGGTCAGATCGTCCCGACTCCGTCGCAAGCGGACCGACATCGGTGTCTGCGTCGAGTGGGTCTCCGACGACGAGCGCGGACATCTTCTCAACGAACAGCGCCGCGAAAGCGTCGTAGATTTCGGTATGGATGAGGAATCGCTTCCCCGCGATGCAGGACTGCCCGTTGTTGCTGATGCGCGCCTTGACAGCAGTGCTCGTGGCGAGCTCGAGGTCGGCACTGGGCATCACGATGAACGGGTCGGATCCTCCCAATTCCATGACACTCTTCTTGATCTGCGCGCCCGCGATAGACGCGACCGAGCGACCGGCGGGCTCGGAACCCGTGAGAGTCACGGCTTTAATCCGCGGATCTTCGAGCACCTGCTTAACGTCAGCGGATCCGATGAGGAGAGCGCGGAATGATCCAGAGGGGAAGCCACCGCGTTCGAAGATTGTGTCGAGGTACAGTGCCGACTGGGGCACGTTCGAGGCGTGCTTGAGGAGGCCGGTGTTGGCCGCCATCAGCGCGGGAGCGGCGAAACGGATGACCTGCCATAGCGGGTAGTTCCACGGCATGATCGCGAGCACGACTCCGAGCGGCTGGTAGACCGCGTAGGCCTGCGAGGCCAAGACAACCGACGGATCCTGAAGAGGCTCGGGGGCGAGGAACTTTTCCGCATTGTCAGCGTAAAATCGAAGATTCTTTGCACACTTGAGGACCTCCGCCTTCGCCTGAGCAAGCGGTTTGCCCATCTCGATGACGACCATTTTCGCGGTATCGTCCGCCTCATTTTCGAGAATGTCGGCCGACGCCCGCATCCACCGTGCCCGCTGCGCGAACGTGGTGTCGCGAAGCACTGCCTGAGCTGAAACAGCCTGGCGGATGCGACGTTCGACCTCCGCGGCGTCGTGGGCGACGAACTCCTTCTCGATCTTCCCCGTCGTTGGATTGATAGTCGCGATGGCCATTGGGACTCCTTGCGTTGTCTTGGTTTAGTGCTCGAAGACGTCGGGATGCCTCGCCAGCTCGAGGCGGGTACGACGAATGTGACCGAGCAGGATGCGCTCGGCCTCGTCACTATCGCGGCGGCGGATGGCTGACACGAGCAGGTGGTGCTCGTAGTGGACGCTCCGGTCACCCTCCGACCGGAAGACGCGCGTGAACGCGCGGCGATAGTGCTGCGTGCGGTTCCACAGGCGGAGCACGGTGTCGCCCAGGACGCTCGTCTGAGCGGCGCTGTAGCAGGAGAGGTGAAACTCGCGGTCGAGGCTAATGAATTGTTCGATGTCGTCCGATAGCTCCATCGCCTCGGCCAGTAGTTCCAGCTTGTCGATCGTCTCAACCCTCAGGAGCGGCACGTTGTAGCGGAGCAGGAGGGGCTCGATCCGCTCCCGGATCTGGTACATCTCGTCGCACTCCGTCGAGCTCAGCTCGGAGACCCAGGCGCCGGTATTCGCCACAAGAGTCACGAGACCCTCCGCCTCGAGCATCCTGAGCGCCTCTCGCACGGGCACGCGACTGGCGCCATGTCGGCCCGCGAGATCCTCCTGGCGGATGCGCGCACCGGGCGCATGCTCTCCCCTGAGGATGGCGTCGCGCAATTCCGACGCAATGCGGGCGCCTGCCGCGCCGTGCGTCGCGAGCTCGGGCGTCATGTCGTCACCGCGCACATCACGCTGCGGGCCGAGCCGGATGCCAGAGCTTGACAGCGGCCCCGGCTTCGTACGCTTTACCGTCGGGAAAGCTGACAAGTTCGAACTGCATGCCCCAGGGGCTGCGGAAGTAGACCCACTGCTGCCCCTCGGCCGACTGCTTGCTGGCGGTCGGCTCCCCCATCGTCTCGATCCCGTTTGAGCGCAGGAAACCAGTCGCGGCGTCCATGTCGTCGACGTAGAGCGCGACGTGGTGGCCGCCGATGTCGCTGTTGCTCGGTTGCGGCTTCTGGCCATCGGCAGATTCGTAGCGAAAGACCTCGAAGTTGCTTCCGTTACCCAGCCGGTAGAAGCGGATCTCCCTGATCACTGTGCGCGGATGGACACCGATGTGTACGCGCATCCAGTCGTCGTCCGATTGCTTTGCACCGAGCGTGTAGATGCGTTCGGCTCCAAGGATGTCGACGAAGAAGTGCTCAGCTTGTTCGAGATCCGGCACCGTGATGCCGATGTGGTCGGTGCCACGAAGGCCGGGGATCCCGTGTCGAGGAGCCTGTGGTCCCACAGCGACCTCCTTGTCGTTGTCGTTGGCGTGAATCGAATGATTGGATACTATCCTCTCGTAACTATCTGGTCCAAAGCTAGCCATAGCGATGAATTTCCCTTGTATTGGATTCAATGATCGATTAGCGTCGGGACTGGGCGCACTTCAACGTGCCGCCAAGACGGAAGATGTGGGACGCATGCCTGAACGACGTCGTTTGGAGACCAAGGAGCCGTGGATCGAGCTCCGCACCACAGCACAGGACTGGGCCGACGCGGATCCGGCTCTCTTGACCGGCATGCTCGCCGAACTGCACCTGATCCGGGCGTTCGAGGAGGCGGTTCTCGAACTCGCGGGCGAGGGCCTCGTACACGGTCCAGCGCACTCGAGCATCGGCCAGGAGGGCGGTGCGGTTGGCTCGATCATCGGGCTCGGCAGCACAGATGGTGTGACCGGCTCTCACCGTGGCCACCATCAGTTTCTCGCGAAGGCCCTGACTCATCTCACGGGAGGCACGTTCAACTCAGGGGTTCTCGTGACAGACGATGTGCAGGCCCTGTTGCAGCGCACCCTCGCGGAGATCCTCGGCCTGTCGCAGGGATTCTCCGGCGGCCGTGGCGGATCGATGCATCTTCAGTGGCTCGAGGCCGGCGCGCTTGGGACAAATGCGATCGTCGGTGGAGGCGTGCCGTTCGCCGCGGGCAACGCGTGGGCTCAGAAGCACGCCGGCACGACGGATATGACCGTCAGCTACTTCGGCGACGGTTCGAGCCAGATCGGTTCCGTGCTCGAGACCATGAACCTCGCAGCCGCATGGAGGCTCCCGCTGATCTTCTTCATCGAGAACAACCTCTACGCGGTGTCGACAAACGTGGACGAAGTCGTGGCCGACGTCCGCCTCTCCGTGCGCGGGCAGGGTTTTGGCATCCCCGGCTGGCGAGTGGACGGTATGGACCCTCTTGCGGTCCACCTCGCTGTCACCGAAGCCGGCGAGCGGCTACGAGCCGGAGACGGCTCGGCAGTCGTCGAGGCCGAGGTCTACCGGTTCTTTCACCAGAACGGCCCGTACCCGGGAAGTGCCTTCGGTTACCGCACGAAGGACGAAGAGACCGAGTGGCGGGCCCGCGACCCGCTCGTTCGAGTTGCGACGGAGATGCGGACGCTAAATCTGCTCACCGAAGAAGACATCGAGTCCGTGCGTCAGCAGGCCCAAGCAGCGATGACAACAGCTGTCACTGCGCTCGTGGAGGCCGACCCCGACAACATCGGCAAGCGACGTATCCGTCCGGAACTGTGGCCCGATCCCGGATTCGTGGATGTCGGCATCCGCGGTGACGGGAGCGAACTCGCGTCTCTCCGCGTCTCGGATCCGACCGAGTACTCAGGCGCATGGCGGGAAACGAAGTTCATCGATGCCATAGCCGGTGTCCTGGATCGCCGCATGGAGCAGGACGACCGAATCGTCGTGATGGGCGAGGATGTCCATCGCCTCAACGGCGGAACGAATGGCGCCACCAAAGGCCTCGCCAAGAAATTCGGGCCCGACCGAGTCATGGGTACACCCATCAGCGAGAACGCGTTCGTCGGTCTGGGCGGTGGGCTTGCCCTCGATGGCCGGTACCGCCCCGTCGTCGAATTCATGTATCCCGACTTCCTGTGGGTCGCGGCCGACCAGGTCTTCAATCAGATCGGCAAAGCGCGGCACATGTTCGGCGGTGAGAACCGCATGCCGATCGTTCTGCGCACCAAGGTCGCGATGGGCTCGGGCTACGGCTCGCAACACCTCATGGACCCGGCGGGCATCTTCGCCACGGCGGCCGGTTGGCGGATCGTCGCGCCATCGACCGCCGCCGACTATGTGGGTCTGATGAACGCCGCGCTCGCGCTCGATGACCCGGTGCTGGTCATCGAACACGTCGACCTGTATGGCCTGGCGGACAAGGTGCCCGAGGGCGACATCGACTACATTCTCCCGCCGGGCAAAGCAGCCATCCGGCGAGAAGGATCCGACGTCACGGTCATCAGCTACCTCTCGATGGTCGGACACTCGCTTCTGGCCATCGAGCAAACCGGGATCGATGCGGAGCTCATCGATCTGCGATGGCTCGACCGCGCGTCGATCGACTGGGACACCCTCGGCGACAGTATCAAGAAGACCAACGCGGTTCTCATTGTCGAGCAGGGGGCCCGCGGGACGTCTTACGGCGCGTGGCTGGCTGATGAGCTTCAGCGCCGGTTCTTCGACTGGCTCGATCAACCCGTACAGCGGGTCACGGGTGGTGAGGCATCGCCGAGCATCTCCAAGGTGCTCGAGCGAGCCGCTATTGCCCAGACCGCTGAGGTGGTCGCGGGTCTCGAGATCGTGCGTGCTGGGATGGGTGGCCACTGATGGCTACCGTCGTGCGGATGCCATCGGTCATGGCAAACGCGACCGAGGCTGCCATCCAAACCTGGCTAGCGGCCGAGGGGCAGTCAGTCAGCGTCGGGGATCCGCTCGTCGAGATCGAGACGGAAAAGGCCGTCGTCGAGTACGCCAGCGAAGTCGAGGGCGTCGTTGGAAAATTGCTCGTTCAGGCCGGCGACAACCTCATCGTGGGGACTCCTATCGCGGTGATTCTCGCCGCTGGTGAAGGCCCGGACCAGGTCGGCCCCGCATTGGCCGCGGCTGGTGTCGGCGTCGGTAACGATGCGGCGGCCGCAGCCGCTCCCGATTCTGGCCCTGCTGACGTCGCGGGACGGACTGCCATTGATCCCTCCTCTGGAAGCCGTCACTTTGCTACTCCGATCGTTCGCCGACTCGCCAAAGAACGCGGCATCGACCTCGCCTCACTCCGTGGGACGGGACCCGGCGGGCGCATCGTCCGACGCGACCTGGAGGGCCTCGAAACCTCGACTCTCACTCAATCGCAGCCCGCGCAATCGCCGGCCACGCAATCGCCGGCCACGGCCGCGGAAAGCGGAGCCGGGTACACGGATGTTCCACTCACGGGCATGCGCCGAGCGATCGCCCGACGGTTGACCGAGAGTAAGACGACTGTGCCTCATTTCTATGTCACCGCTCACCCCCAGGTCGACAAGCTCCTCGAGTTGCGTCGACTTATCAATGAATCAGCATCCCGAAAGATCTCCGTCAACGACTTCGTACTCAAGGCCGTCGCGTCAGCTCTCGTCGAGGTACCTGCTGCGAACGCGATTTGGGGCGGAGACCACATCCGTCTTTTCGACCGTGTCGATATCGCCGTGGCTGTTGCTGTCGAGGGCGGACTCGTGACGCCGGTGGTGCGTGGCGTGGAGCTCGCGTCGCTCAGCCAGGTCAGCGCGACCGTGGCTGAGCTGGCAGTTCGTGCTCGAGCCGGCCACA
>JAODMX010000462.1 GCA_025464735.1 Frondihabitans sp.
ACGGAGAAGGGCAGCGATAGCAGCGCTATCGCAACCGACGACAACGCCGCAGATCACGACACCGAGCGGCAACTCGCGGCCACAGCCGCGGATCGGCGCCGTGAGCTGCAAGGCGGAGAAGGGCAGCGATAGCAGCGCTATCGCAACCGACGACAACGCCGCAGATCGCGACGCCGAGCCGCAGCTAGAAGGTGGCGGAGGCGGTGCGGAGGCGGGCGATGCGTTCCTGCAGCGGAGGATGCGTACTGAAGATGCGCGACATCGGCCCTGGTCTCATCGGGTCGCTGATCCAGAGGTGCGACATGGAGGAGTTCTGGTTCTGCATCGGTCGGCCGTAGGCGCCGAGCTTCTCGAGGGCACGGGCCAGCCCTTCGGGGTAGCGCGTCGTGAGCGCTCCGGTAGCGTCGGCGAGGTATTCGCGCTGGCGTGAGACAGCCGCCTGGACTCCGGCCGCGGCGAGCGGTGCCACGACCATCGCGGCGATCCCCAGGATGAGCATCACGGGGTTGCCGCCTCCACCTCCGCCACCCGAGTCGTCGCGACGGTTGTTGTTGCCCCCGAACATGGCGCCGAAGAACGACATGCGCAGCAGGATGTCGGCGAGGAAGCCGATCGCAACGACGAGCCCGAAGACGATCGTCGAGACGCGGATGTCGTAGTTCTTGACGTGGCCCATCTCGTGCGCCATGACGCCTTGGAGCTCGGTGTCGTCCATGATCGCGAGGAGACCCGTGGTCGCGGCGACCACGGCGTGCTGGGGGTCGCGGCCTGTCGCGAACGCGTTGGGTGCTGGATCCTCGACGACGTAGACCTCGGGCATCGGCATGCCCATCGTGATGGAGAGGTTTTCAACGGTCCGCCACAGGCGTGGCTCGGTGGTGGCGTCGATGCGGATGCCGTGGCTCATCGCGATCGCCTGTCGGGATGCGAAGAAGTACTGCACGAGCGAGTACAGGGCCGCGATGACGAGGACGGTGAAGCCGATGGAGGGATTGTTCCAGATCCACGACGCGGCGAACCCGAGGAGGCCAATGATCACCAGGAAGATCAGGATGATGAAGATGGTGTTGCGCTTGTTTCGCGCGACGGCGCTGTACATGGGCTAGAACTGGACGCGCGGCGGCTCTGCGATGGCGCTGGGCTCGGCGACCTCGAAGAAGTCGCGACCTTCGAAGCCGAGCCGCTTGGCAAACATGGTGTTCGGCCACACGCTCGTCTTCGTGTTGAACTCGCGCACTCCCCCGTTGTAGAACCGGCGAGCGCCTTGGATCTTGTCTTCCGTGTCGACCAGTTCGGACTGCAGTTGCAGGAAGTTCTGGCTCGCCTGCAGCTGCGGGTAGGCCTCGGCGACAGCGAAAATGCTTTTGAGCGACTTCTGCAGGTGCCCCTCGGCCTCGCTTGCCTCGACGGGCGTCGTCGCGCTGAGGGTTTCGGCACGCGCCTTCGTCACCGTCTCGAAGACCCCCGATTCATGGCTCGCGTAGCCCTTCACGGAGTTGATGATGTTCGGGATCAGATCGCCGCGGCGTTTCAGCTGCACGGTGATATCGCTCCAGGCTTCATCGACGCGCACTTTCAACGTCACGAGCGAGTTATAGGTCGCCCAGAGATAGATGCCGACGATGATGAGCAGCAGGACAACGACGCCTACCGCGATGAGAGTGCCTACGAGGGCGGAATCCATGGTCGAAATACTCCTTGTTGATCCAGAATTCACTATAGGCGGGCCCGACGCGGCCTCCATGCCGGCTGGGCATTCTCGGAGCTAACTCTCGTCCTCTGGACGGTTCGGGCGCCGTTCATGAACAATTTGCAGAATCAGCCGCCAGGCCGATTGACTTGTACCCCGTTTCTTGGCTAGATGGGTGACAGTGCTAACCGACACGACCCCCAGCTCTTCGTGCTCCGCGGCCCCCGGCGGTGGGCGTGTTCGTCGTGCCCTCACTGTCGCGACGGTGGCCATCGCGGCTCTCGGTCTCGTCGCGGCGGCCTTCGCGCTCGCCGGCGGACCAGCTCAGGCGGCGACAACGGTGCCGCCGACCACGGCGCCGCCGGCCGCGAGTCCCGCTTCACCCCCTCCGACGGCGGAGGCGACGGCTCCCACCATCGTTGTCGCGAACTCCGACTCCGCACACACGCAGGTCTCGGGCACCGGGACGCCGCGTGCGTCGCTTCGGGTGCTCGACCCGCAGAATCCTGCGACGTCGCTGTGTACGACCACGGTTGCCACTGACGGATCCTGGTCGTGTCTCGTCGCCGTGTCGAGTGGAGCGGGCCAGGTTCTCGTCGTTCGCGATCTGACGAACTCGGGGTTCGGCGACGTCACGTCGGCGCCGTTTTCCGTCTTGACGGCACCGGTCCTGTCGACGGCGACCGGAGTGGCCGTCGGAGCCCGCGTGAACGGCACCGGGTATCCAGGAGCCGTTGTCTCTCTCACACTCAAGCCCGCGATCTCATCGAGGGCAGTCGTCGTCACCGCGAACGTCGCCTCAGACTCGACCTGGATGGTCACGCTGCCCGCGGGTCGAGTGCCCTCCGGATCGTACCGGGTCTCCGCCACCCAGAGCTCGGCCGCGGTGCCCGCCGTGCCGAAGTCGTCCTCTTCAGCGACCCTCACGATCACGATCGACCGCACGGCGCCGGCTGCGCCGGTTCTCGAGCACCCCGTCGCAGGATCGACCATCAGTAGCCAGCCGCTCACTTTCGACGGTACGGGCGAAAACGGCGCGATCGTCACGACCTACGTCGACAGCAACCCGGTCTGTGCGGCCAAAGTCACGAGCGGGCGGTGGAGTTGCACGTCGGCGGGGCTGCTCCTGCCGGCCGGCACGCGAACCGTTCAGGCGGCCCAGCGGGACACCGCCGGCAACTATGGCGCGCCAAGCGCCGGCTTTTCGGTGATCTTCACGAGCAACCCCTCGAAGACCCCGAGCGCTCCTTCCTCGGCGGTGCCAGCGCCATCGCAGGGCACGTCGCCGTCCACCACGCCGAGCGGTGGCGCGACGACGCCTCCACCCCCGACCGGCAACGACGGGGGCGGATCAGGAAGTTCAGGCTCCGGGTCGGGGTCCGCTCCCGGCGCCGGCCAGGCTCCGGCCGGAGGTTACCCGGGCGATGCGGTGGGCGCGGCCGCCGGCTCGTGGACCGCGGCGACCACCTTCGGCCGCAACCTGCCGACATTCTCCGAGAGCATCGGATCCTGGGCCTGGGTCTGGGCCCTCGTCCTCGGCCTGGTCTTCATCCTGCTGGTCGTTGCCCCCCTCCGTCTCGCTGCCACGGCGCTCGGCGGCCGGATCGCGGTGCGGGCACGCCGCTTCACCGGGCGCGGCCACACGCGTCACGAACGCGAGGCGCCGCTCTTCTCACCCCGCACGTCGGTTGCCGTGGCCCTCGCGGCCGGTGCGATCCTGGTCGCTCTGGCGATCGGGGTCGACGATCAGGTGAGGTACGTTCGCCTCATCATCGGCATCATCATCGGCATCGGCATCGTCAATGGGCTCGGCATCGTCCTACCGACCTGGATCGCGGGCCGACGTCTCGGGTTGGGGCTCCGGATCCGGGTCTCCCCCGCCATGCTCGCCCTCGCCGGGGTCGCCTGCCTCGTCACACGCATCTTCGATCTCGACCCACCCATGGTTCTCGGGGTGCTGGTCGTGGCCGGCCTCGTCGACTCGAGTGGGCGCGGGCTCGAGGAGCGACGGGATGCGCGCTCCTCCGGCATTTTGGCCGCGGTTCAGCTCACCAGCCTGGCCGTCGTCTCTCTCCTCGCGTGGGTCGGCCACGGGATGCTGTCGGCGTCCGGCACGGTCTTCGCCGTCGAAATCACGCGCGAGATGCTCACGACCGTCTGCGTCTCCGGGCTGGGCTCACTCGTCATTCTGCTCGTGCCCGTGGGCGCGCTCCCCGGGCGGGCGCTCTACGCGTGGTCTCGGCCGACTCTGGTGGGCCTCGTCGTGGCCGGCGTGGCTGTCGCGGCCGTGGTCTTCGCCGGCGGCCCCAACGAAGCCTTCCCGGTGGTGCCCCTCGTCATCGGAGCCATCGTCTTCGCGGTGGTCGCAGTCAGCGCCTGGGTCTGGGTCACCTACGTCGAACCGGAGCTCGACGAGGCGTACTAGCGCAGCCCGTGACCGCGCAGGCTAAGCCCAGAGCCCGCGGACCTGCGCGCAGAGGTGCCCCCACAGGGATTCGAACCCTGACTG
>JAODMX010000470.1 GCA_025464735.1 Frondihabitans sp.
CGGCGAATTTGATTTCTGGACCCTCCATATGGGGGTTTTCTCCTCTTTGTTTGAAATCGCGGCCCCGTGTGGGCGGCGATGTCGTGCGAGGAGCACACCGTGTGCCCGGGGCATGAAGCCGGGGGCACAGAAGCACGAGACGACTCCGAGGCGGCTCGCGAGACCCGCGCACACGAAATCGCACCGAGACACCGACTACGTCGGCACTCAGGGGCGGTGGCGTGTGCCTGGTCAACAGTAGAAACGGTCGGAATCGAGTGGACTCCGCACATCACCACCGGTGACCAGCTTCGTGCCGTCTGCTCCGTGGGGCGCTCTTTACGTTATTCGCTTGAATGGTACCACCCACCCTGTCGCACACCCCCGGAACTCGGTGACAGCACCAGCGTGTTGCTGGTGTGACTCGAGTGAAGCGGGTTACCCTCGAAATCATGGGTTCACTGGATCGAGAGTCGCGACTGCGCCGCAAGCGACTCCTCCCTCTCGCAAGCGGAATGATCGTCGTCGCAGTCGGACTGGGCGTTCTCTCGGCTCCTGAGTCGGCTTTCGCCGTCCGTATTCCGTCACTGGCGGAGGTCCAGGCCGCCAAGGGGCACGCCGCCGAAACGAAGACACAGGTGGCGGAGATCACCGCATCGCTGGCTTCCCTCCAGAAGACGGCTTCCGCCAAGAGCCTCGCGTCCATTCAGGCCAACGCCGCCAACACGACCGCGCAGAGCAAGCTCGCGAGCGCGACATCGACCGCGAACACGCTCTCGATCCAGCTGACCGCCGAGAAGAAGAAGGCCGCGATCGCGCACCAGGAGGCCGGCCAGCTCGCCGCCAACCTATCGCGAGTCGGCAACTCGACCTCTCTCGAGGGGTCGATCTTCGACGGCAAGGATGCCGGGTCGACCCTGTACAAGCTCGGTGCGCTCTCGCAGCTCACCGCCCAGTGGCAGACGGTGCTCAACGAGGCGACGGTCACGAGTAAGGCAGTTTCTTCACTGAGCGCGCAGGCGGACGTCGCGCAGCAGGAGCGGAACAACCTCGCCACCCAGGCGGCCACGGCCCTCGCGAGCGCCCAGGCGGCGCAGCAGCAGGCGAACGACGCAGTCTCGACCGCGTCGGCCGAGCAGTCGACGCTCTACTCGCGGCTCGCGGTACTGAACAGCACGACAGCGGCTCTCGAGAAGACGTACAACCAGCATCAGGCTGCTCTGGCTTCGTACAGGCAGGAGCTCATCGACAAGCATGATGCCAAGGTCCTCGCCTACCAGAAAGCACACCCGGTGACCGTCGTCACATCTGTCGGGTCCACCTCCACCACTCCCACCGGCACCGGCGTCGTCGACGACACGGCCGGCGCCCACGCCTATGCGCAGTCGGTCCTCGGCAGCTACGGCTGGGACTCCTCGCAGTACCAGTGCCTCGTGAACCTCTGGAACCAGGAGTCCGGCTGGCGCACCAGCGCCCTAAACGTCTCGAGTGGCGCCTACGGCATCCCTCAGGCTCTGCCGGCCGACAAGATGGCCACGGCAGGTCTCGACTGGCAGACCAGTTACGTGACCCAGATCAACTGGGGTCTCGGTTACATCAGGTCGTCCTACGGCAGCCCGTGCGGAGCATGGGCCCACGAGGTGGCGAACAACTGGTATTGATCCAGGCTCTGCACGCACCGCGGTCCATAGGCGCCTCATAGCGGTGGTGGCTAACCTGAGGCGATGCACAGTCTTGCTCGCCTGATCGCGGAACGCTCGCGCGCCGCAGCCGAGGCTTCGTACCTCGAAGACGCGCGGTCGAATCGGATCGTGACCTTCGGCGACCTGGAGCGGGAGACCGGATCCTGGGCTGCCGCCTTCGCCACAGACGGCATCTCCGAAGGTGCCACCGTCGTGGTCGACATCGCCGACCCGCTCGCCTTCGCCGTCGTCCACCTCGCGATCGTCGCCTCCGGGCGCCGGAGCGTCCCCGTCAATCCGCAGGGCACCTGGGCCGAGACCATGAAGTCCGTGGGGCTGGGGGCCTCGGAGGCGGTGGTGAGCGACCGCGACGAGACGGGCGAGTCGCACGTCGTCATCCTTCGGCCCGATGCTGTGACCGGTGGTCCTTCGAAGGCAGCGACGCCGGATCCTGACGGTCACCGTGAAGAGACCGGCGCGGCCGGCTCGGTCATCCTTTTCACCTCCGGTTCGACCGGTCAGCCGAAGGGGGTCGAACTCACCGAGGCTCAGCTGCTCTTCGTCGCCGAAGCGATCGCCAGCCACAACGGCCTGACGAGCAGCGACCGCGGGTTCAACTCGCTCCCCCTCTTCCACGTCAACGCCGAGGTCGTCGGGCTGCTCTCCACACTCGTCGCCGGGGCGACGCTCGTGCTTGACAGGGGCTTTCACCGGACAGGCTTCTGGGAGCTCCTGGAAGAGCGGCGAATCACCTGGTTGAACGCGGTGCCCGCAATCCTTGCCGTCCTGGCGAAGTCCGGCCCAGCGAGGCCCCCCGAGGGCCTCCGCTTCGTGCGGAGCGCCTCGTCGGCCCTGCCCGAGGCCGTGCGGTCCGCGTTCGCGGGGATCCCCATGATTATCAGCTATGGCATGACCGAGGGCGCCAGCCAGATCACGGCCACGCCGCTGGACGCCGAACCGCGGGCCGGATCCGTGGGACTCCCCGTGGGCGACGAGGTCCAGCCCCGCGACGCCGCGGGCGGGGTGCTGCCCGCGGGCGAGATCGGCGAGCTGTGGATCCGCGGCCCCGGCATCGTGACGAACTACTTCGGCGGCCGGGCAGCCGACCGCTTCGATGCCGACGGATGGTTGCGCACCGGCGACCTGGGGCACCTCGACGCCGACGGCTGGGTGTATCTCGCCGGGCGCACCGACGACGTGATCAATCGGGGCGGCGAGAAGGTCTATCCGGCCGAGGTCGAAGACGTTCTCCTCGAAGACGCGCGCGTCCGCGAGGCCGTCGTCGTTGCGCGCCCCGACGAAGTGCTCGGCTCGGTGCCCGTCGCCTATGTGATCCCGGCCGAGGAATCGGCCGACGAGACGGTGCGGGCCGCCCTCGTCGCCGACCTCCTGGCCCGCTGCGAGGCCGAGCTGCCGCGCTTCAAGCGACCGCTCGATATCACCGTGGTCGACGACCTGCCGCGCACCCCGACCGGCAAGGTTCAGCGCAACCGCACTCGCGAGCTCCTTGCGGGGTCGACTTCCGCGTGAGCCAGCAGACCCGATCACCGGGGCAACCGGACGAGGTCGTCGAGGGTGACCCCAACGCCTCCATCGGGCCGCGCCGGAAGCACCTGTACGAAGTGGACATCCTTCGGATCCTGACGTTCGCCTGCGTGATCGCGGTGCACACGGTCAGCCACGCGGCGTCGTCGGGTGATCTCGTGCAAAACGGCTTCTTAGTGCTCGTGCACTTCACCCGCGAGGTCTTCTTTGCACTGACGGCTTTCGTGCTCGTCTACAGCTTCCAGATGAAACCACGACCGCTCAGGCAGTTCTGGCCGCGGCGCTTCCTTCTCGTCGGGGTGCCCTACGTCACCTGGTCGGCCATCTACGTGTTCGCGTCGTGGATCAGGAACCCTTCGAGCGCGAACGGCTACGAACTGCTGGGCTCCTACTGGCACGACCTCTACACCGGCACCGCGTGGTACCACCTGTACTTCCTGCTCGTGACGATGCAGGTTTACCTGCTCCTGCCAGCACTCGTCTGGCTCGTGGCGAGGACACGACGGCACCACTGGATCCTGCTCTGGGCGGCGCTGATCTTCCAGTTGCTCATCACTGCGAGCTACCTCTACGCGCCGCAGTTCACCCAGCCCTGGAACGAGTACAAGAACATCGAGTTCTGGAGCTACCTCTTCATGATCGTCGCCGGCGCGGTCGCCGCCGACCACCGGGTCGCCTTCCTGACCTGGATCCGGCAGCACCGGGCACTGAGCGGCTGGCTCGCCCTCGCCGGAGCGGCGCTCTCGATCGGCGTCTACGTCTTCAACCTGAGTCTCGGGTTCAGCCCGGTCAAAGCGTCGACGGCGCTGCAGCCGGTGACCATCGTGTGGTCGGTACCGGTGATCCTCGGATTCCTGGCGCTCGGCACGAAGTGGGCTGACCAGAGGGTCGCCGGATCCCGGATGGCACGGCTGGTCGACACGGCCTCCGACCGCTCGTTCGGCATTTTTCTCGCCCACCCCTTCCTCATCTGGCTGCTCCTGCTCGCCGGGGGTGGCTGGCTGGCCCGGACCATCCCGTCGCCGTGGCTCAGTTTCGTGCTGTACGCGCTGGTCGTCGTCTGCACGGTGGCGCTGATCGAGGTGGTGCGCCGGACCCCGCTCAGCCTGCCGCTGACCGGCCGACCGTACACGTCCCGCAGGGCGGCGCGGGCTGCCTCCCGCCCCTAGAGCCCGCGGGCGCATCGGCGGCGAGATGGCCGCCGCGCGCTACGCGAGCTTCGGCGCGGGCCGCAGGCCGTCGGTCGAGGTGATGCGCTGCGGGTTCATGCGCCAGGCGACCACGGCGGCGGCGGCAAGCAGCACGATCGAGGCAACGAACGGCCACTGCCAGCCGGTCGCCTCGACGAGCGCGGCAAAAACCACGGGCGAGAAGATGCCCGCAATTCCGAAGCCGGTGTTCATCATGCCGCTGGCGGTACCCGCCCACTCGGGTGCGGTGTCCATCGGGATCGCCCACAGGGTCGCGTTGCACAGCTCGAGGAAGAAGAACGACACCGTCAGTGCGACGATCACGACGGCCAGATTGTGAATCGCGAAGACGGGAATCAGACAGAGCGCGGAGCCGATCAGGCCGATCATCAGCGTATTGCGACGGGACCGTCGCATGTCGCGTGTGCGACGGAAGAACGCGTCACTCATCATGCCCCCGGCCGTGTCGCCGACCACTCCGCCCAGAAGCACCACGGAGGTGAAGCCGGCGTAGCTGAGCAGGTTCAGGCCGTAGCTGGCACCGAGGAATGACGGGAGCCAGGTCAGGAAGACCCAGAGGGTCCAGCCGTAGCCGAAATCGACGAACGCGACCGGCGCGATGCTGCGCATGAGGCGCTTCCACGGAACAGGGGGTCGCGCGGCGCTCTTCGGGCGGTCAGGCATCTCCTGGAGCTCGACCTGACTGACCTTCTTGTGCTCGTCGGGCCGGTTGCGGAAGTAGACGACCCAGATGATGCCCCAAACAACACTGACAAGCCCCAGGATGAGGAACGACACCCGCCATCCGGACCACACGATCAGCCATGCGACGATGAGCGGCGCGGCAGCATTGCCGAGGCGCGAAGCCGAGTGGACGACTCCCTGGACGAAGCCGTTCCTGTCGGCGGGCACCCATCTCGTCATGGCGGACGTCGCGGTGGGGAAGGCTGCCGCCTCCGTCAGACCGAGCAGGATCCGGGCGCCGAACAGCGACCAGAATCCGATCGAGAGGCCGGTCGCGAGGGTGGCTACTCCCCAGAGCAGTGCGATCCAGAACAGGGCCTTGCGGGCCCCGAACCGCTCACCGAGGTTGCCGCCGAAGACCTGCAGAAGGGCGTAGGGAATCGAGAAGGCCGCGGCCACCCAGCCGAGTTCGGTCTCAGAGAGGTGAAGGGCCGCCTTGATTGTCGGAAGCGCGGTGGAGATGTTGGTGCGATCGATGTAGGAGATCGCGTACATCACGCAGAGGATGATCACGACATTGCCGCGGACCCGTCCCCGCATCGGGGAGGCCTTGACTTTGGCTGGATTGTCGTCGAGCAGGCTCATGGGTTGTTCACCTCTGGGGTCGTACGTCTTGTTTACGCTTCGGTATCGACTCTGTCGCGATTTCCCCTGAGGAGCCTATGAGTCTCCACGGCGCAGCCAATGAATAGACCTCAGCGTGGCCCGCCACGAGAAACGAAAACGGCCCGCCCCGGGCAGTGGAACACTGCCAGGGCGGGCCGTCAATCAAGACGTGGCGTCAGCGACGCATGCGAGGTGACTAGCGACGCAGTCCGAGGCGCTCGATGAGCGCGCGGTAGCGGTTGATGTCGACGTCGCTCAGGTAACCGAGCAGACGACGACGCTGGCCCACGAGGAGCAGCAGGCCACGACGCGAGTGGTGGTCGTGCTTGTGCTCCTTGAGGTGCTCGGTCAGGTCTTTGATGCGCTGAGTCATCACGGCCACCTGGACCTCGGGGGATCCCGTGTCGCCTGGGTGGGTCGCGTACTCTTCGATGATCGCAGTCTTGACTTCAGGTGCAAGTGCCATAGCTGGATCCCCTCTCTGTCGTTGCGCGGTGCTCCACACCCGATGCGTGGGGCTCTCTTTATCCGCGGCCGTTTGACGGCAACCTGCCCATACTAGCAGGGGTTCATGCGGCGCGAAGTCTGCGCGAGCGGGGGGCGACGATCATCCGACCCGCTGTCGCGACGAGCGCCCCCACCAGACCGCCCGTACCGTTGTTGAACACGTCGCGGATGTCGTCGACCCGGGTCGGCAGGAAGCTGCCCTGGTAGGCCTCGATCCCCATCGACATCAGGACGCAGAGGGCGACCGCCACGAGGAACAGCCGACGCGGGAAGAACATCGCGAGCAGAAACCCGAGCGGCACGAACATCGCGATGTTCGCGAGTCCTTCGACGACGGAAAATGTCAGCCACTGGGTGGATGAATGCCGTCCGAAGATGTCGAGAGCATGCCAGAGCAGCCCCGAACCGGTTGCGCCGTAAGGTTCCGGCCCGAGCGTGATCCAGCCGACGACCATCAGGTACAGCGCGATCGGTACGAGGAGCCAGGGATGGAAGCGCATCCTGACATGGTCGCCGACTCGCCAGAGCATCGCCTTGGCAGCTGCTCGACGTCAGCCGAACGATCCCTGAACAAGTGCCGGGACGACGAAAGCTGCAGCGACGGCCACCGCGACGACGCCCACGGCCCAGAACCTCCGGACCCGGCGGGCGCGATTCACCTCGGCGCGAACTCGCGCGAACCAGGGCGGGAGTGGTCTGGCCTGCGGCTCGTCCTTGGCCCGAGCGGGCCACGTGCGGGGCTTGAGGGCGGCCCGCGTGAGGTTGCGGATGTCGTCGAGGCAGAGCTGCACCGGCTCCTTCCGAAGGTGGCGGACGAGGTTGGCGGCGGCGACGACCGTCACGGCGTCCGGCAGGTGGGCGACAGGGCGCGATGCGGCACCGACGAGCACGATGAGCGGTCGCACCTGGACCGGCGCACCCAGAGCTCTCCCGAGGAGCTCGGCGACGCGATCCGACTGCTCGCGAGATTCGCCGAGGCGGGCGTCGGTCGCGACGCAAAGACTGAAAACTCCCGCCGGGCCGACGACGACGTGATCGACCTCGGCGCAGCACGAACCGACGGGCACTCCGTGGAGCACCCGCCAGGACGGCCCCGACGTACTGAGTGCCCGCAGCCGCTCGGCGACCTCGATCTCCCCGAGCACCTCGTCGAACCACGGACGCGACTGGCGCGAGAGAGGCGAGATGCCCAGGACCCTTGCGACGCGTCGCCGAGGACGGCAAGCGCTCTGCGCCTCCCCCAGCTTCTCCAGGGAGGACGCACGGGCCGGGCGATCGCCGGCGGGAGACAACACGGTGTCATCGTTCGAAGTGGGGGTCGTCATCGCGGCCTTCCGAGTGGTCTTCGAACGGTACCGACATCGGGGAGGGTCACGGCAGCGCCCAATCGGGGGTGAAATCCCGAACGGGGGCCGGACTGTCAGCGGCACTCCCTAGGGTGGTCAAGTGGAATTCTTCGTATCGCTGTGGTCACGGGTCACCCAGACCTCCGAGACCCTCACGATCCCGCTGCTCGTGGGGTCGCTCGTCGTCGGGGCGCTGCTGGTGCTCTTGCCCGGCACATGGCACACGGTGCGCCACGCTGTGACGGTCGTGCACGAGGGTGGCCACGGGGTCGCCGCCGTTGTCAGCGGGCGTCGTCTCACCGGCATTCGACTGCACTCCGACACGTCTGGCCTGACCGTCTCGAAGGGTCCGAAGACCGGTTTCGGAATGGTCGTCACGCTTCTGGCCGGTTATACCGCCCCCGCACTAGCCGCGCTCGGCGCCTCCTGGATGCTGAGCCGCGGGTATTCAGCGGGATTGCTCTGGGCTCTCCTGCTCGTGCTAGCGCTGATGCTGGTTCAGATCCGAAATTGGTTCGGTCTGTGGGTGATTCTCGTCGGGGCGGCCGTCGTGGTCGCCGTCACGTTCCTGCTGACGCCCGAGTGGCAGCTCGTCTTCGGGCACGTCCTCACGGTGGTGCTCGCCCTCGGCGCGCTCCGCGCGTCCGTCGAGCTCCAGTCGAGCAGGCGTCGCTCACGAACGGCGCAGTCCGATGCCGACCAGCTCGCCCGCCTCACCCACGTCCCCGGGCTCGCCTGGGTCTTCGTCTTCGTGCTGGTGGCGCTCGTCTGCGCGATCGCCGACGCGTGGATGCTTGTGCCGCAGGGTCTGCTCACCCGCGTGTAACGCCGCCGCCCTCGATTGGCTTCGCCTTGCGCGAGTGGCATCGCGGAAATGCGGGTGGCATCGCGGATGTGCGCGTGGCATCGCGGAAATGCGCGAAGCCAACGGCATATCGGCGATGCCATTGCGGGCGGGAGCGGGAGCGGGAGCGGGCAGATCGGGCGGGAGCGGGAGCGAGCAGATCAGGCGGGAGCCGACGCGAGCGCGTGCACGGGCACGCGCGGGGCGAGACGGTCACGGCCACCGAGGCCGTCGAGCTCGAGCAGGACCGCAACACCGACGACCTCGTAGCCGGCTCGTTCGAGCAGGGTGATCGACGCCTCACAGGTGCCGCCCGTCGCCAGGACGTCGTCGACCACCAGCACGCGCGAGCCCGCGGGGAGCTGCCCCGGCCGCAGCTCGATCGTCGCCTCACCGTACTCGAGCGCATAGCTCTCGCTGAGCACCTCGCCTGGCAGTTTGCCCGCCTTGCGCACTGTCAGCACACCGGTGCCGGTCTGCGCGCCAATACCTCCGGCGAGCGCAAAGCCCCGGGCTTCGATGCCCGCGACTGCGGCGAACGCTCCCTCGAACGGCTCGGCCAGAGCCGCGCAGACCACGCCGAAAGCTTCGGCGTCGGCGAAGACGGGAGTGATGTCACGGAACAGAATGCCCGGCGTCGGGAAATCGGGAACGACGGCGGTGAGGCGGTCGACGAGAGCGGAGGCGTCGGAGGCGGTCATGCTTCCACGCTACCGGGGCCGTGGTGCGCGTCAGGTGATGACGAGCGACGTGATGAGGGTGTGAGCGACCACGAAGGTCATCGTGCCGATGCCGTTGTAACCCTCGCCTGCGACGTCCATCGTCACGATGTACTCCCCCGGTTGCTCCCCCTCGACGATCTCGACGAGATCAAATCGGGAGTGCTTGCCGATGTTGTCGCTCAGGTTCCAGCTGGCGATCTCGGACGGCCCGTGGAAACGCCGTCCCCAGTCGTCGAGGAGGGCGTCGTCCGCGAATGCAGCGAGGAAACCCTGCGTGTCTTCTGCATTCGTCGCGCTGATGAAAGCGGCGATGGCGGGCGGTGTCTCGACGGGCATGACTTCATCGAACCACGCGCGACGCCACATCGGGGCTTCCCGACGGCGAGTTGTCAGGAGGCGTTGATCACGGTCAGTCGTTGCGTGGGGCGAGTCATCGCCACGTACAGGCTTGCGTTCCCGCGCGAGGAGAGCGCCAGGATCCGGGCGGGCGCGACCACCACCACCGCGTCGAATTCGAGGCCCTTGGCAGTCGCCGGGCTGAGCACCGAGATGGGTGTCGTGAGCGACGCGGTGCCCAGGGCGACCTGACCGGGGAACCGATCGGCGAGGGCCCGAAGGAGGGAGTCGACCAACGCATCGGGTGCGATGACCGCCAGGGTCCCGGAGTCGTCGATGGCGCGATCGGACGTGACCGCCGAGACCGTCGCGGCCACGGGATCCGGGTCTCCGTCGATTTCGAGAACCGGCCACTCGCTCGCCCGGACCGACCGCGTCGGGGTGATTGCGAGCCCGTTGGCTCGCGCGACGCCCTCGGCGTACTCGACGATCTGCGAGGGGGTGCGGTAGTTGACCGTGAGCTCTTCGAGACGCCACGCGTCGGGGCCGCGGCGGCGGCCGAGGAGACTCTGCAGCGCGCGGTCCCACGACGCGGCGGACGCGGGCGAGGACGCTTGCGCAATGTCGCCGACGACCGTGAAGGATCGCAGCGGGCAGCGCCGCGCGAGCAGCCGCCACTGCATGGGGCTGAGCTCCTGGGCCTCGTCGACCACGACGTGCCCGTAGGCCCAGGTCCGGTCGCCTGCCGCGCGCTCGGCCGTCGTCATGCTCGCGGCGCGCTCGGCGAAGTTGCCGGCGATATCAGCGGCTGAGACCATGCCTTCGACCTGCATGTTCTCGATCGCGCGCTCGGCGTTTTCGATGTCTCGCTTCTGCTGTGCCTTCCGGGCGCGCTTGTCAGCGTCGACCGCGGTGTCGAACTCGCCCAGGAGCTCGGCGGCCTCGTCGAGCAGGGGAACGTCACTGATCGTCATCGCTTCACCCCGGGCGCGGCGGAGAAGGGCGCGCTCCGCCGGGCTCCACTGCGGGGTGATGCTCTCGAGCCAGTTCGGTCGGGCGTAGAGATCTTCAAGGAGCTTCTGCGGGGTGAGCGGAAGCCAAGCGGTGTTGAGCAGAACCCGGACGTCGTACGACTGACGAATGTCTTCGCGGAGCACCAGCTCATCGGCGTCGTCGACGGTCGTGCCGCGCTCCTTCAGCTGCTGGACCAGCTGGCGCGTGAGGGCGGCCAGGGCGTTCTTGTTGAAGGTGACGCGAGCCTCGTTGTGCGGCCGACCCCGTTCTTGAGCCCTGCGGACGGCATCGGCCACGAGCTGGGGTTGCACGACCATTCGCTCACCGTCGATGTCGACCTCGACCGGCTCGGTCGGAGCGACCTGCCTCGATCTCACCGCGCGCTTCAGAAGATCGGCGAGACGGGAGGACCCCTTCAGCGCCGCGACGTCGGGAGCGTCGTCGACGGTGGCTTCGACGCCCGGATACAGCCCCCCGAGGCTCGACAGCACCACACCGGACTCCCCCAGCGACGGCAGCACCTGTTCGATATAGCGGAGGAACGACCGGCTCGGCCCGACGACGAGCACACCCGAGCCGCGCAACCGCTCGCGGTGCGAATACAGCAGAAACGCAGCACGGTGCAGTGCCACTGCGGTCTTGCCCGTGCCCGGACCACCCTGGACAACGAGAACACCGTCGAGCTTCGAACGAATGATCCGATCCTGCTCCGCCTGGATCGTCGCGACGATGTCGGTCATGCGGCCCGTGCGCTGGGCGGTCAAAGCTGCCATCAGGGCGCCTTCGCCCTGAAGCTGCGCATCTCCGCGGTCGAGGAGCGTGGGGTCGAAGACCTCGTCCTCGATCCGGGTGACGGTGCGCCCCGAGAGGGTGAGATGGCGCCGCGCGCGAGCACCCATGGGCGTCGCGGCGGTGGCCTGATAGAACGCACTCGCCCCGGGAACCCGCCAGTCGAGCAGGATCGGGTGGTGCTGTTCGTCTCGGAGACCGATGCGGCCGATATAGCGATAGGCGCCGGATCCGAGGAGTTGCGATGCATCCACGGCCGCGGGGCCGGTGGGCGCGTCGGGCTCCTCGAGCTCGAGACGACCGAAAGCGAGGCGGTCGTCGACCTCGCTCAGCTGCGCCAGGGTGTCCTCGTAGAGGCGCGCGTAGGCGTCCCTCTCGCTCCGGCTCTGATGGTTGCCGCCGACCATCTCGCGACGCGTAGCCGTGAGTCTCTCTCGTGCTTCGGATTTGAGCGCGTCGAGGCGCTCGTAGAGCGTCGAAACGTAGTCACGTTCACGATCGAGTTCAGATGGCAACAGGCAGATACCCCTCGGGAAAGTCGGCACACAATTCTAGCCACTTCCCGGTGTGACATTTCTCCGCGCTAGAACTCCTCGTGGGTCAGAGGGTCGGCACCGAATAGGCGGCCGCGCTCGAGACCGGAGATGGCTGTCACCTCGTCGTCGGTCAGCTCGAAATCGAAGACGTCGAGGTTCGCTCGCTGGCGCTCGGGATCCTGCGATTTCGGCAGCGGAACCGCACCGAGCTGGACGTGCCAGCGGACGACGACCTGCGTCGGAGTCACGCCGTGAGCCGCCGCGGCTTCGGTGATGACGCTCTCGGTCAGGAGTTCGCTGCGCTTGCCGATCGGGCTCCAGCTCTCGGTCACGACGCCCAGTTCGGCATGCACCGCCCGCATCTCCGCCTGCGGAAAGTAGGGATGCAACTCGATCTGGTTGACCGCCGGAACGACACCGGCCTCGTCGCGAACGCGCTCGAGGTGCTCTCGAGTGAAGTTCGAGACGCCGATGCTCGTGACGAGACCGTCGTCCTGCAGCTTCTTGAAGGCCTTGAACGAGTCGACGTACTTGTCGATTCGTGGGAGCGGCCAGTGGATCAGGTAGAGGTCAACGTGGTCGAGCCCGAGGTTCGTGCGGGTCTCCTCGAACGAGGCAAGCGTCTCTTCGTATCCGTGATGGCGACCTGGGAGCTTCGACGTGACGATGATCTCGTCACGCGGCACGTCGGTCTCACGGACGGCGCGCCCGACGGCGTCTTCATTGCCGTAGTTGAGAGCCGTGTCGAGGATCCGGTACCCCGTGTCGAGAGCACTCTTCACGGCTGAGGTGCCCTCGGCACCGTTGAGGCCGTAGGTGCCGAGCCCGACGGCCGGAAACGCCGTGCCGTCGTTGAGGGTAAGTGTGGGAACGGTGATGGACGCCACGCGGATCAGCTGACGCCGAGCAGGTCGATCACGAAGATGAGGGTCTTGCCGCTCAGCGGGTGGCCGCCACCGGTGGGACCGTAGGCCAGGTGAGGAGGCAGCACCAGGGTGCGACGACCGCCGACCTTCATGCCCGGAATTCCCTCCTGCCAGCCGCGCACCAGCGCAGCGAGCGGGAAGTTGATCGGCTCGCCGCGGCCCCATGAGGAGTCGAACTCCTCACCGGAGTCGTACTCGACGCCGACGTAGTGCACGTTGACGGTGGAACCGGGAAGCGCCTCGGCGCCGTCACCCACGGTGATGTCGGTGATGACGATCTCGGCGGGCGCGGGGCCTTCGGGGGCGTCGATCTCGGGCTTGATGGAGGAATCGTGTGTCATGACACCAGTCAAGCGCCTTTGACCCGAGGAGTCCAAGCCGACCGCCCTCGGAGTCGCACCCGTGTGGCCTTCAGGAGAGCCCGCTGGATCCTCGACATGCGACGGGCCGGACGCTCGCGTCCTCCCTGCGAAGGAATCGAGTGTCCGGCCCATCGTTCGCCCGCACCAAGAGTCAAGTCATCAATACGAACATATGGAGGCTACGCCCGGAGGAGGCACCCGCGCAAACGTTTTGTGAACGCTCACACTCCGAAGGCGCCAGAATGGAGACTTGACCACTCCACCGGGCGACGGAACGCCGCCGCATCCGCTTCCGCCCGAAGGCGACGACACCGCTTCTGCGTCTCACGAAGCAGGCAGGTCTCCAGAGGCGGGCGGGCGGGTCGGCCGGCGCGGTCTACTCGTCGATCTCGCTCCACTCAGGGCGAGCCCAGCTTTCGCCCGTCTCTGGATCGGCTCCTCCATCTCGGGCATCGGCGCCCAACTCACGCTCGTCGCCGTGGGCCTGGAGATCTACCAGATCACCCGGTCGACCTTCGCGGTCGCGCTCGTCGGCGTCATCTCGCTGATCCCGATGATCGCCGCCGGACTCTACGGCGGCATGCTCGCCGACGCGTTCGACCGCCGTATCGTCGCGATCCTCGCCGCGGTCGTCGCCTGGGTCACCACAGGCTGCATCGCCCTCCACGCCTACCTGGGCCTCGACAACGTCGCGTTGCTCTACGCGTTGACGACGATCGACGCCGTCGCCTCGACGATCATCTCCACGTCGCGATCGGCCATCATTCCTCGTCTCATCTCGACTCGGCTCCTGCCAGCCGCCTCGGCTCTGAACGGCATCAGCACCGGGATCCAGCTGACTCTCGGCCCGGCATTGGCCGGCATCCTCGTCGCGGCCGTCGGATTCTCGGCCACCTATACCGTCGACGTGGTGCTCTTCACTGCGGCGTTCCTCGGCATCCTGTCGCTCCCCGCGATCCGCCCCGAGGGGGAAAGCCAGCGGCCAGGGCTCGCGTCACTGCTCTACGGCTACCGATTCTTGAAGCGATCCCCGAACATCCGAATGACGTTCATCGTCGACATCATCGCCATGACCTTCGGGCAGCCTCGAGTGCTCTACCCCGTGGTCGGAGCTGTCCTCATCGGGGGCGGGGCGGTGACGGTGGGTGTCCTCACGGCGGCGTTCGCCGTCGGCGCTCTGCTCTGCAGCCTCTTCTCAGGACGGCTGGGGCACGTGAGACGACAGGGAGCCGCTGTGAACTGGGCGATCGTCGCCTACGGGGCGTGCATCCTGACGTTCGGCATCGTGCTTGCCGTCGCGTCGCTGGGAGGCGGACACGGCACAGGCAGCCTCACTGAGGCGTTCGCCGCGGCAAACCTCCCCGCGCTCGCCTGCGCGGCGGTCGCTCTGGCCGCGGCCGGCGCCGCCGACAACGTGTCGGCGATCTTCCGCAGCACAATCCTGCAGTCGGCCGCCCCGGACGCGATGCGTGGTCGACTGCAGGGCATCTTCACCGTCGTGGTCACCGGCGGGCCGCGCCTGGGCGACCTGTTCGTCGGTCTGATGGCCGCTCTGGGAACGATTTGGCCACCGCTGCTCGGTGGGGCGCTCATCATCGCGCTGGTCGGGCTGCTCGCGCGCCTGCAGCCGTCGTTCCGGCGCTACGACGCGCTCAACCCGACGCCCTAGCGGCCGCGGCCCGCGGAGCCGGGGTGACGCGGCGCGGGCGCGGGGTTCGCGTCCTGGTCCGGGTCCGGCCA
>JAODMX010000475.1 GCA_025464735.1 Frondihabitans sp.
GGAGGACGTCTGCGGCGACGAGTTCGTCGATGATGCTCTGCTGCAGGGCCTCCTGCTCGGGGCTGGGGTGGGCACCCTCGGGGCGCAGGTGCTTCGGGAAGTGGAGCGACGCGTCGCTCAGGTGCGGAAGAGCATCGCGGTGGAGGTCCCGGTGGACGACGACGTGGTCGTCGGAGAGCGACCGCCAGGTGTCGGCGAACGTCTTCGTGATGGCCCGCGATCGCGACGTATCGAGGTCGGCGGAGGAGTCGAGGTGCAGAAGGGTGGGCATGAGTTCCACGCTAGCGCCCGGCCCCGCCGACCACAGCGCGGATGTCGGTGGCTGGGGGCAGGATGTACTGCACATGACCGACGTCCTTGACCGTTTCTCCCCCGCGACCCGCGAGTGGTTCCGCGGGGCCTTTGCACGCCCCACGCACGCCCAGGAGGGGGCCTGGGAGGCGATTTCAGCGAGGTCCAATGCTCTCGTCATCGCGCCGACCGGTTCGGGCAAGACGCTAGCGTCGTTCCTCTGGTCGATCGACAAGCTGGCCGCATCGCCGCCGCCCGACGAAAAGCTCCATCGCACCCGTGTCCTCTACATCTCACCGCTCAAAGCTCTCGGAGTCGACGTCGAGCGCAACCTCCGCTCCCCGCTCGTCGGCGTGACGCAAACCGCACGGCGCCTGGGCACTGCCGCCCCCGACATCACCGTCGGGGTCCGCTCGGGCGACACCACGTCGGCCGACCGGCGGCTACTCGCCCGGGTTCCCCCCGACATCCTCATCACGACGCCCGAGTCGCTCTACCTGATGCTCACCTCCTCGGCCCGCGAGACGCTCAAGGGTGTCGAGACCGTCATCGTCGACGAGGTGCACGCCGTCGCGTCGACCAAGCGCGGCGCTCACCTCGCGCTATCGCTCGAGCGCCTCGACCTCCTGCTCGAGCAGCCCGCCCAGCGCATCGGGCTCTCGGCCACTGTGCGGCCGCCCTCCGAGGTGGCGCGCTTCCTCGGCGGCGCCGCGCCGGTCACGATCGTCGCCCCCGCGTCCGAGAAAAAGTTCGATCTCCGTGTCGTCGTCCCCGTCGACGACATGACCGAACTCGGCACGGCAGCACCGCTCGAAGGTTCCGCTGCCGGCGCTGCACCCCAGGGCTCGATCTGGCCGCACGTCGAAGAAGGCATCGTCGACCTCATCCTCGAGCACCGCTCCACGATCGTCTTCGCCAACTCGCGAAGGTTGGCCGAACGGCTCACGGCCAGACTCAACGACATCTACGTCGAGCGCACCTTCGGTCCGATCCCGCCGCTTGCCAACGACGAAGGCGCACTGGTGACGGTCGGCGCGATCGAGAGCGCCGGATCCGTGGGAGACGACAGCGACATCGCCGCGACCCGCAGACCCCCGGGCGGCCCCCCGGCTCAGCTCATGGGCGGCTCGGGCCAGACGTCCGGCGCCGATCCGCTCCTCGCTCGCGCCCATCACGGGTCCGTCAGCAAAGACCAGCGAGCCCTGATCGAAGACGATCTCAAGAGTGGCCGACTTCGCTGCGTCGTCGCCACGTCGTCACTCGAGCTCGGTATCGACATGGGCGCCGTCGACCTCGTGATCCAGGTCGAGTCGCCCCCCTCGGTGGCAAGCGGCCTGCAGCGCGTCGGCCGAGCTGGGCACCAGGTCGGCGAGGTCTCGCGAGGCGTCCTGTTCCCCAAGCACCGCGCCGACCTCATCCACTCGGCTGTCGCTGCCGAGCGCATGGTCGCTGGGCTCATCGAAGAGCTCAGCGTGCCCGCCAATCCGCTCGATGTGCTCGCCCAGCAAACCGTTGCGGCCGTGGCCCTCGACGTGATCGACGCCGACGAGTGGTTCGACACCGTTCGTCGCAGCGCTCCGTTCGCGACACTTCCCCGCTCCGCCTACGACGCGACACTCGACCTCCTCAGCGGCAAGTACCCCTCCGATGAGTTCGCCGAGCTACGACCCCGAGTGGTGTGGGATCGAGTGCACGGCACTCTTACCGGCCGGCCGGGAGCACAGCGCCTCGCCGTGACGAGCGGCGGCACGATTCCCGACCGGGGTCTCTTCGGAGTCTTCATGGTCGGTGAGAAGGCCGCTCGGGTCGGCGAGCTTGACGAAGAGATGGTCTACGAGTCGCGCGTCGGCGACGTCTTCGCGCTCGGGGCGACGAGCTGGCGCATCGAAGACATCACCCACGACCGCGTCCTCGTCTCCCCCGCGTACGGGCAACCCGGCCGCGTGCCCTTCTGGAAGGGCGACGGCATCGGTCGGCCTGCCGAGCTCGGCAAGGCCATCGGTGCCTACACGCGCGAGCTCGCCAATTCGAACGAGGAGGAGGCGACAAGGCGCGTCGTCGCCGGCGGCCTGGACGAGCGTTCCGCCCGCAACCTCCTCGCCTTCATCCGCGAGCAGCGCGACGTCGCCGGTCACGTGCCGACCGACACGACCCTGGTCGTCGAGAGATTCCGCGACGAGCTCGGCGACTGGCGCCTCATCCTGCATTCCCCGTACGGCATGCGAGTCCATGCGCCGTGGGCCTTGGCCGTCAGCGCCCGGATCCGCGACCAGCTCGGCGTCGACGGAGCAGCGATGGCCGCGGACGACGGCATCGTCGTGCGCATTCCCGACACCGACGCCGAACCGCCGGGCGCCGAGCTCTTCACGTTCGGGCGAGACGATCTCAGCGAGATCGTCACCGACGAGGTGGGCGGCTCGGCGCTCTTCGCCTCGCGGTTCCGCGAGTGCGCCGCCCGCGCCCTGCTTCTCCCTCGCTACAACCCCGGCCGTCGCTCGCCACTGTGGCAGCAACGGCAGCGGTCCTCGCAACTGCTCGACGTCGCCCGCAAGTACCCGCAGTTCCCGATCGTGCTGGAGGCCGTGCGCGAGGTTCTGCAAGACGTCTACGACCTCCCCGCGCTCATGAGCCTGACCGACGACCTCGAACGACGGGTCGTCCGCGTCGTCGAGACCGAGACCGAAGTGCCCTCGCCGTTCGCGCGCTCGCTGCTCTTCGGCTACGTGGCGGCCTTCATGTACGAGGGTGACTCCCCCCTCGCCGAGCGTCGAGCCGCCGCACTGTCGCTCGACTCGACGCTACTCGCCGAGCTCCTGGGCCGAGCCGAGCTACGCGAACTCCTCGATGCCGGAGTGATTGAGCAGCACGAGCTCGAACTGCAGAGGCTCGCCCCCGACCGCCGGGCCCGAGACCTCGAAGGCGTCGTCGACCTCCTCCGGCTCCTCGGCCCGCTCTCGACCGCCGAAATCATCGAGCGGAGCTGGCTGGCCGACGAAGTGCAGGCTGCTGCCGCCGACGGCGAGAGCAAGGGCGCCGGAGCCGAGGCTGCCGCGGCTGCGGCCACCGGGCTCGAGACCTCGCTGGCCGATCTTGTTCGTGCCAACCGGATCCTTCGATTCAGTCACGCCGGCATCGAACGCTGGGCCGGCATCGAAGATGCCAGCCGGCTGCGTGATGCCCTCGGCGTGAGCCTGCCGATCGGCGTGCCGTCCGCGTTTGTCGAACCAGTCGACGACCCGCTCGGCGACCTCGTCGGCCGCTACGCCCGCACCCACGCGCCGTTCGCTCCCGGCGAGGTCGCCCGGCGCCTCGGGCTCGGCACAGCCGTGGTCCTCGAGACCCTACGCCGGCTCGGAGTTCAGCGACGTGTCGTCGAGGGCGAGTTTCGGCCCGATCGGCAGGGCAGCGAGTGGTGCGATGCGGAGGTGCTGCGCCGTCTCCGGAGCCGGTCGCTCGCCGCTCTCCGCCACGAAGTCGAGCCGGTGTCGCCCGATACGCTCGGGCGATTCCTTCCCGCCTGGCAGCACGTCGCGACCGGGGCCAAGGGCTCCGGGCTGCGCGGCCTCGACGGGGTGGTGCAGGTCGTCGACCAGCTGAGCGGGGTCGCACTGCCTGCATCGGCGTGGGAGTCACTGATACTGCCCGCCCGCATCACCGACTACTCGACCGGCATGCTTGACGAGTTGACGGCAACGGGAGAGATCATCTGGTCGGGCGCCGGAGCGCTGCCGGGCAACGACGGCTGGGTCAGTCTTCACCTGGCCGACGGCGCCCAGGTCACGCTGCCCGAACCATCCGGCGACGAGACCACCGAGCTGCAGCGCTCGGTTCTGGCCGCTCTGGCCGGAGGTGGCGCCTACTTCTTCCGGCAGCTCGCCGACGCCGTCGGTGCGACCGACGACACCGGGCTCGTCACGGCGATCTGGGATCTCGTCTGGCAGGGCCAGATCACCAACGACACCTTCGCTCCGCTCCGCACTCAGGTCAGCGGGCGCGCGCCGCGGCCCCGCACACCGACCCGTTCTCGTGCGTCGTACCGCGGCCGCGCCCGAGCGGCCATGCCCCGGCCGGCAGGGCCACCCACGGTCGGCGGCCGGTGGTCGCTGCTCCCGTTGGCCGAGCCCGACGCCACGGTGCGCGCTGCTGCCCAGGCCGAGCTGCTCCTCGAGCGTCACGGCATCGTCACGCGGGGGGCGGTCGCCAACGAGGGGGTGCGCGGGGGCTTCTCCACGGTCTACAAGGTGTTGTCATCGTTCGAAGAAACGGGTCGCGCTCGGCGCGGCTACTTCATCGAGGGGCTCGGCGCGGCCCAGTTCGCCACCGGGCCGACTGTCGACCGGCTGCGATCGTTCAGCCGCGACGACGACCGTGAAGGAGACCAGGCGCTCCAGGAGGCAGGCCGCGGCCCCGACGTTCCCGTGGTCACCCTGGCCGCGACCGACCCCGCGAATCCCTACGGCGCCGCCCTCCCCTGGCCCGCCCTCCCCGACGACTCCCCGCGGGGGCACCGTCCCGGGCGCAAGGCGGGTGCGCTCGTCGTCCTCGTCGACGGTCGGCTCACGGTGTACGTCGAGCGCGGCGGCAAGACCACCCTGACCTTTGGCGGGCCGTCGGAGCGCGACCTTGCTGCGGCCGCAACCTCCTTGGCAACCGTTGTCCGCTCGCGCCTCGGGCGGCTCGCCGTCGAGCGCGTCGACGGCGAGTTCGTGCTCCGCACGCCCTTCGGCGACGCACTTCGTGACGCCGGGTTCGCGCCGACGCCCGCAGGCGTCCGCCTTCGCGCGTAGCCCGCGGCGGCGCGTAGCGGGCAGCGGCTCGCGCCCGCGGCTCGCCGCGGTTCGCGGTCCGCGCACCACATCCGGGCACGACTCCACGAATTGCAGCGCGAGCCAAACATGAGCGGCAAGTCGTGGAGTCCTGCCACCACAACTCGCGCAAGGGCGAGCATCAGCCCGCCGAGCACAAGGGGACGACTCCACGAAATGCGGACCGCGCGAAACATGAGTGGCAAGTCGTGGAGTCTTACCGCAACAACCCAGCCAGGGCACCTCGCGCACGAATACGCTGGTGCAATGCCCGAAGGCGACACCGTCTACCGCGCCGCGAAGAAGCTCAACGCGGTGCTCGCGGGGCAGACGCTGACGAGCAGCGACTTCCGCGTCCCGGCGTTCGCGACCCTCGACCTGGGTGGCGCGATCGTCGACGACGTCGTGAGCCGTGGCAAGCACCTGCTGCACCACATCGGCGAGTTCACGCTCCACACCCACCTCAAGATGGAGGGTGCGTGGCACCTGTATCGTCACGGCACCCCGTGGCGCCGGCCGGCCTACCAGGCGCGGGTCGTGCTCGAGACAGCGGAGTGGGTGACGGTCGGCTTCGACCTCGGCATCGTCGAGCTCGTGCCGCGCGACCAGGCCGACTCGGTCGTCGGCCACCTCGGCCCGGATCTCCTCGGGCAGGACTGGGATCCGGCCACGGCCGTTGCGAACATCGCACGCGATCCCCACCGCGCGATCGGTCTCGCCCTCCTCGACCAGCGACTGATGGCCGGCATCGGCAACGTGTATCGCAATGAGCTCTGCTTCCTGCGCGGGGTCCTGCCGACGCGCCCCGTGGGCGAGGTCCGCGAGCTGCCGAAGATGGTCGACCTCGCGCATCGTCTCCTCGTGGCGAACAAGGATCGCGTGGAGCGCACCACGACGGGCACGCTCCGCGGTGCTACCGACTGGGTGTACGACCGGGCCGGGCGTCCGTGCCGGAGGTGCGGGGCCCGGATCCTGCGCGGAACCCTCGGCGAGTCAGAGCTCGAGCTCCGCGACACCTTCTGGTGCCCGCGCTGCCAGACCTAGGGCGACCCCGGGCTCAGGCCACCTCGCCGAGCCACCCGGCGAGGAACTCCGCACCCGCGGCGTCGTGGATGAGCCCCGTGGCCGACGTCAGCACCGGGTAGGCCTTCGACGGCACGCCGTCGGCAGGGCGCACGTCGACATGCGCTACGTCGTAACCCTGATCGTGCAGCCAGTCGGCCATGGCGTAGTCACCGCGCGAGTCACCGACGGTCCGCCAGGTCTGCGGCGGGGCACCGTCGAGCGACAGGAGCTCGAGGGCGCGTCGGGCGCCGAGGTCTTTGCCGAGGGCCACC
>JAODMX010000476.1 GCA_025464735.1 Frondihabitans sp.
ATGGAAACATAGCGGATCATGCGGCGCCGACTCCCCCGTCGATGGTGAGCGCAGTGCCGGTGACGAACCGCGACTCGTCGGACGCGAGGAACAGGACGCCGGGCGCGATCTCCTCGGGGCCGGCGCCACGACGCAGCGGCGTCACGTCGATGATCGGATGATTGGACGCGTGCCCCTCCGACATCGGCGTCCACACCATCCCCGGGCACACCGTATTGACCCGGATGCCGAACGGGCCGTACGTCACCGCCCCGTTCTTGCTCATCATCACGACGGCTCCCTTGGCGGCATGGTATGCGGCGTAATCGGGGATCGCCGCGATGCCCATGTTCGACGAGATGTTGATCACCGAACCGCTGCGCTGCTCGAGCATGACCGGAATGACCGTCTTCATGCCGAGGAAGACGCCGAGCTGGTCCACCGCGATGACCTCGTTCCAGCCCTCCAGCGTCTCGTCGACGAAACCTTCAAGGCGAATGATCCCGGCGTTGTTGACCAGCACGTCGATGCGCTGCCACTCCTTGACGGTCGCTTGCACCACGGCCGTCCACGACTCAAGCGAGGTGACGTCACACGCTTCGAAGCGCGCCGTCCCGCCGTTGCCGCGGATCTCCTCGACCAGCGCCTCACCCGGCTCCGTCTGAATATCGACGCACATGACCTTGGCGCCCTCGCTGGCGAGCAGGCGCGCATGCGCGGCGCCCTGCCCGCTCGCGGCGCCGGTCACGATCGCGACCTTGCCTGCTACCCGTCCGGTCATCTTCCTCAAGTTCCTGTCTGTTCCGCTCGCGTGGCGCTTTCCGGCCCGGCGAGTGCGTCCGCCGATCGCGCGAGCGCGCCCATCACCGACTCACCTCCACCGAAACCAGGGCCCCGCTGCTGACGTACTGGCCACCGCCGACAACAGTGCTCGCGCCGTGCTCCGCGACCACACGTCCACGCGAGACCGTCAGCCAGGGGCGCCCGATCGCCTCACGTCCTTCGTACATCGAGAAGTCGGCCCCGGACAACGGCACGGTGCTGCCGAGCCGCCAGCGCGCCTGCGGGTCTACGACGACGACGTCGCCGTCGGCGCCGACCATGAGCGCGCCCTTCTTCGGGTACATCCCGAAGCGCCGCGCCGCGTTCTCGGCGGCGACACGAGCGAGCTCTTCCCAGCTTAGGCGGCCCTTCGCTACACCCTCCGTCAGGAGGATCGCCAGCGTTGCCCCGATCTCCGATACCCCGGGGATCGCATCCCACATCGACTTGGCCCGTTTCTCGGCCAAGCAGTAGCGGCAGTTGTCGGAGCCGACGATCTCGATGGACCCGCGCCCCAACGCCGACCACATCCATTCCACGTCGCCTGGGTCGCGCAACGGCGGATTGATCTTCGCGAGCGCCCCGATCCCCCAGGGGACATCGGGGATCAGGTAGTGCGCGCAGGTCTCGGCGACGACCCGTGCACCACGCGAGTGCAGGTACTCGATGGTTCTGCCGCCCTCTTCGGACGAGACATGCGGGATATACGCGCGCGCGCCCGTCTCCTTGGCGATCATGCCCACGTCGAAGATCTGCATCGCCTCGCAGCCCGCCGGCCGTGCTCGTGTCCACCACTGCAGGGACTCGTGGCCCATAGCGCGATAGCGATCCCTGAGCATGCCGCAGATCGTCGGCTCCTCGCAGTGCACCATGCCCTGGGCGGGCGCGTCCGGACGCTCTGCGGCCGCGATCTGCTCGAATGCCTGGAAGATGTAGGCGTAGTCGACGGTGGTGATGCCGAACTCCGCGGCTTCCTCGCCGACATAGGACGGGAACATCTTGAAGCTCGTGACGCCCTCGTCGACGAGGGTCGCGATCTCCCGCAGATGCTCGTCCGTGCAGGGGTTTGCGGTGAACCGCACGTCGATCGGCGAGCGCCCGCCGAGTTCGCGCTTAGCGAGATCCAGCAGGGTGGTGCCGTGGCGCCGCAGCAGGGTCGTGACCCAGCTCGGACCCCCGGCGTTCTCGTGATCGGTGACGATCGTGGTCACGCCGCCGATGGCCGCCGCCGTGGTCTCGGTCGTCATGTCCTCGAGGAACTTCGCGTCGTCGGCTGTGCCGCCGACGCCGAGGTGCACGTGCGGATCGATCATGCCTGGCAGCGCCACGTCCCCGCCGAGGTCGACCGTCTCCGTCGCCGACGGCAGCGCCGCCGTGGGGCCGATGGCCACGATGACGCCGTCATCGATCGCCAGTCCGCCTTCGACGATGCCGTCGGGGGTGACGACCCGGCCGCCCACCAGCCGCAGGTCAGCCATTCGCCACCTCCCCGAGCAGCCAGCCGCTCGACGTCGACCAATCGACGCGCACTCGGTCGCCGACCGCGAACCTCCGGTCGACATCCGACGCCACGTAGGCCGTGACGGTGGCGCCCGCGTCCGCCTCGACGACGACACTACGGTGCAAGCCCATGAACATGACCTGCTTGACGCGGCCTGGCACGCCGCGGTCCTCGTCGGCCGCGCACAGCCGCGAGCGCTCGGGACGGACGATGACCGAGCCCGGAGCGCCGGGACGACAGCCCGGCCCCGACAGCGCCTCGACGATCGTCCCGCAGGAGAGCTTCACGGTGGACACCGCCCCGTGCACCGCCTCGACGACCCCGCCGAGGCAGTTCGCGGCGCCGATGAAGTCGGCGACGTACACGCTGACGGGGCGGTCGTAGATCTCCTCGGGGGAGCCGATCTGCTCAATGCAGCCGTCGCGCATCACGGCGATCCGATCGGACATCGTCAGCGCTTCTTCCTGGTCGTGCGTGACGTAGACGAAGGTCATGCCGAGCTCCGCCTGCAGGGTCTTGAGCTCGACCTGCATCGCCTTGCGCAGCTTGAGATCCAGGGCGCCGAGGGGCTCGTCCAACAGCAGCAGCCGCGGCCGGTTGACGATCGCGCGAGCCAGCGCGACCCGCTGCTGCTGACCGCCCGACAGCTCGCGGGTGCGGCGTCCTCCGAGGTCTGCCAGCCGCACGAGCCGCAGCGCGTCGGCGACCCTGCTGCGACGCTCTCCTCTCTTGACCCCGCTCTCGCGCAGGCCGAACTCGACGTTCTCCGCGACCGTGAGATGCGTGAAGAGGGCGTAGCTCTGGAACACGGTGTTGACGGGGCGCCGATTCGGTGGCAGCACCGTGATGTCGTGCCCGTCGATGAGGATCCGCCCCGCGTTCGGGCGCTCGAAACCCCCGACCATCCGCAGCGTGGTCGTCTTCCCGCATCCGCTCGGGCCCAGCAACGAGAAGAACTCGCCTTCGGCCAGGTCGAGGTCGAGGTCGTTGACGACGACGTTGCCGCCGAATGACTTCGACAGTCGTTCGAGCTGCACGAAGGACCGTGAGGCGGCGACCGCTCGCGGTTCGGTGACGAGCTCTGGACGAGGGCTGTCGTTCACCTGCATGCCCGTCACCGTCCGATCCTGCGGTTGATGGGTGCGCGACGTCCGGCCACGAGCGCGAGGAAGAGCGCGAGCAGGATGCCGGTCAAGACGAGCACGACGGTCGCGATGGCTTTCACCTCCGGGGTCACCCGCAGGCGGATCATGCTGAACAACGTCAGGGGCAGCGTGTTGATCCCCGACGACAGGAACAACGATGAGACGACGTTGTCCATGGAGAAAGTAAAGATCAGGAGCGCCGAGGCGACGACCGCCGGCAGGATCTCGGGAAGCGTGACCCTGAAGAACGCACGGGTCGCGGTGGCTCCGAGGTCACGCGCCGCCTCGTCGGTGGCCGGGTCTCTCCCCGCCAGGCGCGCCGACACGATCAGCACGGCGTAGGCCGCGAACAAAGAGACGTGACCGATCACGATCGTGGTGATCCCCAGCGGGAAGTTCGCCGCTCGGAAGACCAGCAGGAGCCCGATGGCCAACACCAGCTCCGGCATGATCAGCCGGCCGAACGTCGTCAGATCGCTTGCGGCGCGCAGCGCTCGCGGGGCTCGCCGCAGGCCCACGGCGCCCGCCGTCCCGAGCGCGGTCGCGACGACGGTCGTCATGGCCGCGATCTCGAGGCTCGTCCTCACGGCGCCTAGCACGTTCTGGTTCTGGGCGGCGACCGAGTACCAGTGGGTCGTGAACCCGCCCCAGTGGACGAGCGACGCGTCCGCGTTGAAGGAGTTGAGGACGACAACCACGATTGGTGCGAAGAGGAACGCGAACACGAGGGTGACGAACGCGTAAAGCGGAAGCGATCTCAACTCACACGCTCCATTCCCAGGCGGGATGCCGCCTTGACGGTGACGGCAATGAAGAGGAGCAGCAGACCGGTCATCGCGGTGGCGAGCGCGGCGCCGAACGGCCACACGAACGAGAGCCCGAACTGCGCGCCGATCACGTTGCCGAGCATCAGCGTCTTGCCCCCGCCGAGGATCGCGGGAACGACGTACTCCCCCGTGGCCGGCACCGCGACCACGATGATGCCCGCCACGAGGCCGGGAAGGCTCTGCGGGATGATGATGCGCCAGATCACCGCCAGGCCGCCAGCCCCCAGGTCGCGCGCGGCCTCCAGCACCCGCGGATCGATGCGATCGAGCGCGACGAACACCGGGAAGATCATGATCGGCAGGTAGTTGTAGGTGATGCCGATGACGATGGCGGCCGGGTGGAAGGCGAGCGACAGCGGGCCGTCGATGAGGCCGAGGCTCTTGAGAAGCTCGTTCACATATCCGGCGGGGCTCAGCAGACCCAGCCACGCATACGTGCGGATCACGAAGGAGGTCCAGAACGGGATGATCACCAGCACGAGGAGCAGCGGCTTGAACCGGCCCGCCTTGTGCGCGATGAAGTACGCGACGGGATAGCCCAGCAGCACGCAGAACCCGGTGGCGAGGGCGGAGACCATCAGCGACCGCTCGACCGAGGTCAGAACGGTCGGGCTGTCGAGCTTCGCGTAGTTCGAAAGCGTCCAGGCGTAGTCGATCTTGGCCGTCAGCGCGTCCTGCGTCGAGACCGAGTACAGCATCATGATCCCGAACGGCACGACGAAGAACAGCACTGCCCAGGCGAGGTTCGGAACGGCGGCCAGCCATACCGGAGCACGGACACGCCAGCCTGGGATCCGAGATCCTGGACGCAAAGCCGGCCCAGGCGGCGACGGAGCCAGCCCGGGGTGACGTGGGGCGCTGGCCATGGAGCCGGGCTACGCTGCCTTGACCTGCTGCCAGACTTGGTCGTAGTACTGCTGCGCGGTGTCGACCGGCTTGAGGAACTCCACCCGATCCAGGATCTGCTTCGACGGATACATCACCGGAGAGCGGGCGATCTCTGGGTGGATGTACTTCCGAGCGGCAGGCTCGCAGAACGCCGCTCCCGTCGTGTTGATGAAGTCGCCGTAGTTCTTCGGATCGAAGTGGAAGTCGAAGAACTCCCAGACGACATCGAGATGCTTGGATCGGTTGATCGGCACCCAGGTGTCGAGGTACCCGACCGTCCCGTCCTCCGGCGTCACCCACTCGATGTTCGGGTTCTCCCGCATCGCGGTGAACATGTCGTAGTCCCAGTCCATCGCCATGACGACCGAGCCGTCCAGCAGGCCCTTCGTGGTGTTGCTGCTCGTGAAGGACTGCAGGTGCGGCTTGATCTCGATGAGCTTCTCGCCCGCCTTCTGGATCTCCGCCTCGTCCTTCGACGACCCCGAGTAGCCCAGCATCTTCAGCGTTGACGCGATCGTCATCATCTCGTAGTCCAGCAGCGTCACCTTGCCGGAGTACTTCGGCGCGAGCTTCCACATGTCGGCCCACGACGCCGGGCGCTCCTTGACCAGGTCCTTGCGATAGCCGAAGCCGGTCTTGCCGTAGTCGGTGGCAACGCACTTGCGCTGCTTCTCGGACGCGTAGCCGATCTTGAAGAACGGGTCGACGTGCTTGTAGTTCGGGACTTTGGCCAGATCGACGTCCTGGGCGACGTTCAGCGCGACCAGTCGTCCCACGTCGGACTCGGTGAGCAGCATGATGTCGACGGCCGACGGGTCCGTCGCCATCTTCGTGATCCGCTCGGCGTCCACGGCAATCACGACCTGCTCGACGCTGCTGCCGGGATTCGTCTTCGCGAAGTCGGCGAACTCGTGGCTGCCGATCCAGCCCTCGTAGCCGCCGAGCTTGATCGTCCCGGGCCCGTTCGCGCTCGCGGAAGCGCCGCCGCCCCCGCCGCCACAGGCCGCCAGGAGTCCGCCGCTGAGGCTGACCAGAACGGCGGAGCCTGCGCCGCCGAGCAGCCGCCGGCGGGTCATGGCCGCCTCCAACACCTTCCAAGCCGCTGGGTCGCTCATGTCTGCTTCCTGGTGTGCGGATAGGTCACGCAACGTTGCGCAATGGATTGCACAAACGTTGGCGGGGGAGATAGTATTTGCGTCCATGAGCGACGTCAAGTCGGGCTCGGATAAGGGGTCGAATCGGGTGACGATCCGTGAGGTCGCGGCTCGTGCTGGCGTCGACGCCTCGACCGTCTCCCGGGCGCTCCGGCGGCCGGCGGGCACCGACGCGACCGCCGACCGCGTGCGGGCCATCGCCGAGGAGCTCGGCTACCGACGGGACAGTGCGGCCGCCGCCCTGCGCACACGCCAATCGCGCGCGCTCGGCGTGCTCGTGCCGCGGCTCACCGACACGGTGCTCGCCACGATCTACGAGGCGATCGAGCAGAAGGCGCTCGAGATGGAGTACCAGACCATCGTCGCCTGCACGTACGATCGCCTGGACGAGCAGCGCCGACGCGTCGCGCTCATGCTCTCGCGCCGGGTCGACGGGCTCATCCTGGCCGACGCCCACTTAGATCGTGTCTACGTCGACTGGGTCGCAGAGCGAGGCGTGCCGTTCGTCCTCGTCAACCGGAGGGCGGGCGACTATCCCGCGATCACCACCGAGGACTACCTGGGCGGCAAGCTCGCCGGCAACCACCTGGTCGACCTCGGGCACAAGCGGGTCGTCGTCCTTGCCGGGCTCGAATGGTCGAGCGCCACGACGGAGCGAACCGCCGGGTGCGTGACAGCGCTTCGCGAGCACGGCATCGAGGTCCTTCCCGAGCACGTCGAACCGTCTCCGCTCGATCCGCGCAGCAGCTGCGCGGCGATGGAGCGGCTCCTGGAGCGGCGGCCGGACCTCACGGCGGTCTTCGCGGTCGACGACCTCACGGCCCTCGGGGCAATGGTCGCCCTCCGCGCCGCGGGCCTCCGCCCCGGGGTGAACGTCGCCGTCGTCGGATACAACGACACCTCGGTCGGGGCGACGGTCGAGCTGTCGACCGTTCGCAGCCACCACGAGATTGTTGGTGCACTCGGAACACGCACCCTGCTCGACCTCATCGCGGGACACCCCGTGGAGAGCGTGCGCCTTGCCCCGGAGCTCATCGTCCGGGGCTCCAGTTGCCCAGCGCCGGAAACGGGAGTCCGCTCCGGCCGATCCGATCGCGCCGTCGAGTGACCGCAAGTGCGATGCCACGCGGCGGCGGGCTCCGTCGCGACCCCACGAATGACGAGGAGTAGTTGATGGACGAGCACGAACCGATCCGGGTCGGCGAGGCGTATGTCGGCGACGTCCCCGCCGACGCCGCGCATATCAACGTCGTGCTCGGCTCTCGTCAGGTGCTGGGTGTTGCCTGGACGACGGTTCTGGGCGGGCCGGGACGGGGGAATATCCCGTTCGTCGCGGTCTTGAAGCCGAACGTCCCGGTGCGGCCGCTGACGCTGTTCGTGAACAAGGCGGCGATCGAGAGCGACCGGCACGCGAACATCACGTGGGGCGCCGCGCAGGCGGGCGTCGCGCTCGGGATGAGCGACGCCGTGGCCGAGGGCCTGATCCCGATCGCCCGGGCCGACGAGCTCATCGCGTTGGCGGCCGTATGGGTCAGCCCCGCGGCCGACGACGAGGAGCAGGTCTTCCGCAACAACCGGCGCGCGACGCACGAGGCGGTTGCCAACGCCCTCGCGGGGCGTCCCACCGCCGAGGAGACGCTGACCTCGCGCGATGACTGCCACAACCCCTTCTTCGATCCCCGTCCGCTGCTGTGATCGCGGCGATCGGCCTACCCGCGATCGATCGGGGCCGCGATCACAGCTTGCTCGCGTAGACGCGGTTGTGCTCCTTGAGCAGCTGGTCGTCGCCCACGAGCGCGTGCTTGGACATCCCGGGGCTGAAGCGGCTGGCCGGGGGCGCGTGGCCGAGACCCCTCGGCGAGGCTGCGGATGTGGCGCAGCGCCGCAACACAGCAGGCGTAGTTGAGGCCGAGCGCATGCGCCTCGCGGCCGAACTCGCCCTTTGGCGTGGCAGCTGCTCGCCGGAAACCTCCTCCGCAACGCCGAAGAGGCCATGCCCAGACGTGGCCTTCATCCGGCAGCTCGTGGACGGACGCCTGTGATCGTCCGGGTCGCCGCCGCACGGATGGCGCCGGTACTCGGCGACTCCGCCGCGAGTGGCGCCCGCAGCGCCGCGGCGATCGAAGCGGCAGCCGCCGCGGGCGCGGCGCTCGTCGTCTTGCCCGAGCTGTGCTCGTCGGGCTACCGCTTCGCCGACGCGACAGAGGCGGCACGGGCGGCCGAGCCGGTCCCTGGGCCGACGACTGAGCGGTGGGCGGCGCTCGCGACGGGCCTCGGCGTCGTCGTGGTCGGCGGCGTCTGCGAGCGCGACGACGCGGGGCGCCTGCGCAACAGCGTGGTGGTCGTCGACGCCGCCGGCGTGCGCGCTGTCTATCGCAAGCTGCACCTGTGGGGCTCCGAACGTGAGCTGTTCGTCGCTGGAGACGCACCCGCGCCGGTGGTCGAGACCGCGGTCGGTCGCATCGGCCTGGCCGTCTGCTACGACCTGTGGTTCCCCGAGCAGACGCGAGGGCTGGCCCTCTCCGGCGCCGAGATCCTCGCCGTCCCGGCTAACCTCACCGACGGTCCGCGGCAGCCGGGGCTGCCGCACCTCGACGTTATAGCCGCGATCGCCACCGCCCATCTCAACCGCGTCCACGTCGTGCTCGCCGACCGCTGCGGCGAGGAGCGCGGCGAGAGCTGGCTGGGCGCCGCCGCCGTGGTCGACGCGAGCGGGCGGCTGCTCGCGGGACCGCCGGCAGGCGACGACGCCGCGTTGGCCCTCGCCGACGTCGACCTCGCCGCCGCGTGTGACAAGCGCTGGGGGGATCACAACGACCTTATGGCCGACCGCCGGCCCGACTGCTACTCGACGGCACTCGTCGAGCCAGCGGACGCGGGTGGCTGAGCCGGGCATCCTCGCCGCGTCGCTCGAGTGGTCGAACCGCAGCTCCGGGAGCCAGCCGAGACGGTCGCGGCGCTCTGGGCGAGCGTGCTAGATCGTGCGCTGCGTCGTTCTCGTGGGCTGAAACAGCGGCCGGATCTCGCGCAGATAATCGTCCAGGATCGTCTTGCCGCCATCCCAGCCCAACGGCTCAAGCAGCTCGCCGACGCGAACGCCAGGCAAGTCGGGGTCCTTTTGCAGCAGCCGCCCGATCTCAGCCCGAAACGGATCGAGCTTCGAGCCGCCCGATGCTCGCGAGTACCTCGACGGATCGGCCGATCGCAGCGCCGACCGGATCGTGTTGCGCGACAAGCCCGTGCGCCGCGACAGCTCCTTGATCGACACGCCCCGGACAAAGTGCTCCCGGCGCAGCTCAGCCCACTGCTCCACCT
>JAODMX010000510.1 GCA_025464735.1 Frondihabitans sp.
TCCAGGGGCAACCCGTCGACCTCGGCGCGGCCGACGAGCTGCACCTACTCAAGCCGGTTCTCTGGACAGACCTCGTGAACGGAACCGGCTCCCGATACGACTGCATGGTCGCGGGGATCACCACGGCCGGGGACGACAGCTCCGAACTGCTCATCAGGCTCTACGCCGAGGACAGCCCCGGCCGGGGAAAGTTCATCTGGGAGGCCGAAGAGGCCCGTATTCCCGACGATGACGAAACCCTCGGCCGCTACATCATGCAAGCCAACCCCTCGGTCGCGCACGGCCGCACACCCCTTGATCGGGTCATCGAGTCCGTCCGCGGAATGCCGCCCGGCGAGGCGATCCGCTACCGCCTCAACCGGTTCATCGACGGCTCCGACAACGGGTATCTCACCGCCGCGCAGTGGCTCAAATGCAAGGGCGATGTCTCCATCAGGAAGCCCGTCCTCACCGTCGACCGGGCACCAGACTGGAGCTTCGCCACCATCGTCGCCACGATGAAAGCCTCTGATGGAGTGATCGAAACTGAGGTGGTTGCCTCCATCGTCAAGCCGACGATGGAGAGCCTGCTCGCCGAGTGCATGCGCCTGTCGAAGCACTCCCCACAAACGTTCGTCGTGGATGCGTTCAGCCTCAAGGCTCTTGGTGACCAGCTCAAGCAAAAGGGGCAACCCGTCCGCTACATGAACTTCGGCGACGAGATCTCGGCCGCGTCGATGGTCTACGCCAAAGTCGTCGGCGGCGAGATCCGGCACGCGGGCGACGAGCTGCTCACCCGTCAGTTCCCGAATGTCGTGCGGAAGACCCACAACGACGCCTACAAACTCGCTCGCGTCGGAGCCGAACCGATCGACGCCGTAATGGCGACCGTGCGCGGCATCTACGTCGCCGAGACGACCGAGGACACGGGCATGCAACTGTTCTGACGTTAGGTGACGTTAGAGGACGTTACTGGACGTTAGAGGACGTAAAACTAGGCCCCTGAACGGAGCGCCGGTCAGCATTCCCTCATGTCGTTCTGGTCCCGCACTCACGCTCTGCTCTCCTACGGGCAGCGCAGCGATGCGTCCCCGACACCCGAGTCTGGCAAGCCTCTCCCCGGCATCGTCCCGAACGGCCGCGAGCGAGCACCGTGGGTCTCCCAAGAGCGCGCCCTGACCCTCTCCACCGTCTTCCGAGCCGTCCAGATTCACGCGACCGCCGTCTCGCAGCTCAGCCTCCAGGTGGAGCGCCAGGGCCAGACCGTCGCCGACACACCGTCACTGGTCCGCAAGCCGTCCCTGTCACGGTCACGGTCACGGTTCCTCGAAGAAATCACCTGCGCCCTCTACCTCGACGGTAACGCATTCCTCCGCATCGTCCGGGGCCCATCTTCCGAAGTGGTCGACCTCGACGTCCTCGACCCGCGCAAGGTCAGCGTCCGCGTCGACGGGACCACCGGGCGCAAGACCTTCGGCTACGGCACCCGCAACGACCTCACCACCTCCGACATCGCGCACCTCAAGTTCCTAAGCCTGACCGGCGTCGACCGCGGACTTGGCCCGATCCAAGCCGCGCAAATGGAACTCGCCGGGGCGCTCGACGCCCGCGACTACGGCTCCGGGTGGTTCAACGAGGGAAGCATGCCCTCCGGCATCCTCAAGACCGACCAGATCCTCAACAGCGAGCAGGCCGCGAACCACAAGCGCGCATGGAACGGACTGGACGACGAGGGCCAGCGAGTCGAGGGATGGACCCCGCACGACACCAAAGTGCTCGGCGCCGGACTGAACTACGTCCCGCTCCTGCTCAAGCCCGCCGACATTCAGTTCCTCGAAACCCAGCAGTTCACCACCACCCAAATCGCCCGCCTCATGGGCGTCCCCTCATCCCTGTTCCTCGCCGCCGTCGAGGGCGGCGGACAGACCTACTCCAACGTCGAACAGGACTGGATCGGCTACGTCCGGTTCTCCCTGATGAACGTCCTCCGCGAAATCGAAGAGACCCTCAGCGAGCTGACACCGCGCGGTCAATCCGTCCGATTCAACATCGACGCGCTGCTCCGCACCGACACCAAAACCCGCTACGAGTCCCACGCCATCGCCCTCAACGCCGGATTCAAAACCGACGACGAGGTGCGCGAAAACGAAGGCCTCCCGCCCTTCACCCCCGAGCAGCGCGCACAAGTCGCCGCCCGCAAGCCCGCCACCGCCCCCGCCAAACAGGAGACCCCCAGTGCCTGAACACCTCCGCGCCCAGAGCGCCCACCTCCTCGCGGGCGAAATGCTCATCCGCGCCGCCACCGAAGACAACGGCGGGGCACGCGAATTCACAGGCATCGCCGTCCCGTGGGGCGACGAGGCCGACATCTGGGGCCTCTGGCGCGAATCGTTCGACCCCGGCGCCGTCCAGGACTCCGACGAGGCCCTCGTCTTCTACCGCCACAGCGACGTCATCGGCAAGATCACCGCGAACCGCGACACCGACGCCGGGTGGGAAATCACGGGCGTCATCAGCCGCACCCCGGCCGGAGATGAGGCCTACACGCTCCTCCGCGACGGCGTAATTAACCGGCTCTCGGTCGGCTTCGAGCCCATCGAATACCGCGTCGATGAAAACGACACCGTCATCCACACCAAAGTCCGTGTTCGCGAAATCTCGATCGTGCCCTTCCCCGCCTACGACAACGCCGTCATCTCTGAAGTTCGTTCCGCCACCGACCGCCCCTCACCCATGAAAGAAGACAACATGGACCCCGAAGAGTTCCAGCGACGCCTTGACGCCGCCCTCCTCCAGGAGCGCACCGAGAACAGCCGCCAGTTCGACGCCCTCACCGCCCGCATCGGAGATTCGGCCGGCGCCGCCGTCCCGCAGTTCCGCTCCATGGGTGAGTTCATCAAGGCCATCGCGAACGGCGAAGACAACGCCATCCAGCTCCACCGCGCCTACACCGGAGGCCAGCTCGCCGACGCAGTAAACGCCAACGTCTGGCTCGCGGACGCCATCAAGCTTGTGGCGCGCCGCCGTAAGGTGCTCTCCACCTTCCACACCGAGACCCTGCCCGCCCGAGGCATGACGCTCGAATACGCCAAGCTCAAGAGCGACACCACTGTGGTCGACAAGCAGGCCAAAGAAGGCGACAACCTCAAGTTCGGCAAAGTCCAGCTCGACACCGGCTCCACCACCGTCGACACCTACGGCGGCTACACGGAGTTCTCCCGCCAGGTCATCGAGCGTGCCGAGGTCGCCTACCTCAACACCGGCTTCCGGGCCATGTCCATCAAGTACGCCGTCCAGACCGAGGCCGCCGCGCGCGCCACCCTCAACGCGGCCATCGCGTCGGCTCCCTCGTCCCTCGTCGCCGACCTCGCCACGGCGAGCCGCAACGACGTGCTCGACCTCCTCATCGACGCCGTGGAGCTGTTCGACGACAACGGGTTCGTCCTCGATGGGACCTACGTCGCCAAGGATGTGTTCAAGAACCTCGCCCACCTGGAGGACTCCAGCGGCCGACCGGTCATGAACGTCACCGGCCAGGGCATCAACCAGACCGGCTCCGTCAGCGTCGCTGATCTCTCCGGCAACGTCGCACAGGTCACGTTCAAGCTGCTCCCCGGCGCAGCCCCAGGGACCGCAGCGTTCTATGACGCCGAGGCGATGACGACGTGGGAGTCCTCGGGTGCGCCCTACCAGCTCCAGGACGAGAACATCATCAACCTCACCAAGCAGTTCTCCGTCTATGGCTACCTCGCCTCGGCGGTCCAGTACCCGCAGGCCATCGTCCCGGTCAAGAAGAACGCCTAACACCCATGGACTCCACCGACCTCCAGGCCTACGTGGGGCTCGGCGACGACCCCAGCGCCTTCGACGTCGCGCTGTGCGCGTCGGCTTGGGAGGCCGCGGAAGCGCTCGTCACGCAGTTCGTTGGCGCGAGTGACGTTCCCGAGGAGGTTCTCGACCGGGCGTACCTGGAGGTCGGTTCGGAGCTGTACCACCGCAAGAACGCCCCAAACGGGGTCGCGCAGTTCAGCACGTTCGACGCGGCCCCGATCCGGGTGGCCCGAGACCCGATGGTTGCGGCCCGCCCTATCCTCGCTTCGTTCCTCACACCGGGCATCGCCTGATGGATATTGGCTTCGAGCGGCAGCACCTGACCGACCTTCTCACCGCGCTCGGGAGCGCGCATCCGTATCTCCCTGACCGGATCAGCCCGCCGTCCTACATCGTCACGCCTGGCTCGCCGTTCGTGACCTCGGGGCAGACGTACGCGACCGGAACCATCCACTTCGATGTGACGTTCGTGGCCTCGGTCAAGCCCAACGCGCAGGCGGGAAAGAACCTCGACGACGCCGTATCAGCCGCTGTCGAAGTCCTCCTGCCAGCCGGTTACAAGCTCGAACAGGTCTCCGAACCGTTCGCGCTGAACGCCAACAACGCCACGTTCGCCGCTATCACCCTCACCGTCAATAACCCCTGCGACCTCTAGGAGCACACCTTGCCCACCCAGACCCCCAACACGCGCCTCAAGGGCGACAAGCTCATGTTCACGGTCGGCGCGACGACCGACTACGCCGCCGACGCCACCAACGTTGTCCTGACGTGGGATGACGCGGACTCCGGCACCGTCACGTTCGCTGACGCGGGCAACGGTGGCGCGTTCGACGCCACCCTCAAGGGCACCGCTATTCAGTCCACCGACCCGGCCTCGTTCTGGTCGTTCGCATGGGGTGCGGTCGGGACGGTCGTCCCGTTCAAGCTCGCACCGTGGGCGAATGCCGTCCCGTCCGTCACTCAGCCGCACTTCACCGGCAACGTGAAGATCGGCAAGCGCCCCGACCTCGGCGGAGACGCGCAGATCGACGGCGACGACTACACCTTCGACTTCGAGTGGAAGGTGCAGGGCGACGTGACGAAGGTCACGGCAGCCGGTAGCTGACCGTGAGCGGTGACGGCGAGTACCGGTCGGGTGCCTACAACGCGGGGGTGCGAATCACGGGTCTGAACAAGACCATTCGCGCCCTGTCGAAAGCGGGTGCTGACGCTCAGGACATGAAAGACCTGATGCACGACATCGGGATGCTTGTCGTCAACGCCGCTCAACCGCCCGTCGCCTCCGGCACTCTCGCGGGCACCATCCGCGCCGGTTACGGCAAGACGAAGGCCGTCGTCCGGGCCGGTGGCGCGAAGGCCCCCTACGCGGGCGTCATCGAGTACGGCTGGCCCGCTCGACGCCTCACCAAGCACGGGTTCATGGAAGACGCCCTCCAACGTGAACAAGGACCCGCTATCGCCCGACTCGATCAAGGAATCGGCGCGATCCTCCGCAAGAACAACCTCATCTGACACCCCCGAAAGAACGGAGCAACACCATCATGAAGAAGCTCGACTTCAACACCCTCACCCTCGGTGAGGCCGCGTTCGTTGAGACCTACGGCGGCGTCCCCGTGGCGAAGCTCGAAGACGAGGACACGCCAACCATGAAGGCGACTATCGCGCTCGTCACGATCGTGAAGCGGCGAAACGGGTTCCCGCGTTACTCGACAGTGGAGGCGGAACAGCTCGCCCTGTCTGATCTCGAAGACATCCTCGGCGACGACGAGGACGACGAGGGCGAGGACGAAGCGCAGGGGGAATGAGACGGGCGCGCGCCAAGGACCTCGCCACGTTCGTGGTCCACCTCGGCGTGTCGCCCACCGACTACTGGGCGCTCACGATCACGGAACACGCCGCGATCGTGAAGGAGTTCAACGCAACCCGCCGCCGCTAACCCCAGACCGCCCCAGCCGGGTTCCGTTCCCCGGCTGGGGCACCACATCAGAACGGAAGGAGGTGTGAACCATGGGCAGACAGACCGTCAACGTCGCAGTTCTCGCAGAGACCTCGCGCTTCGTGAAGGGGTTCTCCAACGCCAGCAAGTCCGCTGGCGGATTCACCGACGGCATGAAGAAGGCAGCCGGGGGTGTCGGCAAGGTCGCCCTCGGTGCGGGCGTCGCCGTGGCAGGCATCGGTGCGGCTATCGGTGTGCTGGCTCTCAAGGGCGGGTTCTCGCGCGCCCTCAAAATTCAGGAGGCGCAAACCCAACTCAAGGGCCTCGGCTACGACACGAAGACCATCGACAAGGTGATGACTAACGCCCTGGCTGCCGTCAAGGGCACAGCGTTCGGCCTCGGTGACGCCGCGACCATCGCCTCGAGCGCGATGGCGTCCGGCATCAAGCCCGGCCAGGACCTCGAACGGACCCTCAAACTCACCGCGGACGCGGCAACCATCGCCAAGGTGCCCCTGAATGAGATGGGGTCCATGTGGAACAAGGTTGCCGCTCAGGGGAAGCTCAACACGGAGGTGATGAACCAGTTCTCCGACCGGGGTGTGCCCGTCCTCCAGTACGTCGCGAAGCAGTACGGCGTGACCGCCGCCGAAGCCCAAAAAATGGTCACGTCCGGCAAGGTCTCGTTCGAAGACTTCCAGGACATCATGCAGAAGAACCTCGGCGGCGCTGCCCTGTCGTCGGGCGACACCTTCGCGGGCGCGATGGCAAACATGAAGGCCGCTCTCGGTCGGCTCGGTGCCCAATTCGCCACTCCCATCGTCACCGCCGCCCCCAAATTCTTCCAAGCTCTCGGCGTCGCAATCGACGGGCTCGGCCCGGTCCTCAAACCGATCTCCGACGCCTTCGCGGCCACGTTCCTGCCCCTGATGGACCGGCTGTCAACGAGTCTCGCCAAGATCGACTTTGGGGCCGTGTTCGGCAAGATCGGTGGCATAGTTCGTTCCCTGACCCCGCTGGGTCGGGTCGCGGCGTCCGTGTCACCGCTTGGGACCGTGCTCGCGTTCATCGGCAAGAACGCCAACCAGGTTGGTCCGATCCTCGGCACCCTTGCGAAGGTCATCTCCGGCGCGCTGTCTGCCGCCCTGCCCATCGTCGTGCAGCTCGTCGGCGCTCTCGCTAAGACGTTCTCCGCAATCCTGCCCGCCGTCGCACAACTTGCGCGGACCCTCGGCAGCGCTCTCGTGCAGGTCATCGTCGCGCTCGCCCCGCTGCTCGTCCTCGTCGCGCGA
>JAODMX010000545.1 GCA_025464735.1 Frondihabitans sp.
GACCCGCGATCAACCCGAAGACCTGCGCCACGTGTTCCCAGATGGCGGCAAACGCAGCGATTTCTAGTCGAAAGTCTCAAGTAGGCCGAGAGGAGTCTCACTTGCCTTGAGAAATGACAAGAAACGACAAGATACGTGACCAACAAACAGAGCGAATGACGGGAATCGAACCCGCGCTACCAGCTTGGGAAGCTGGAGTTCTACCATTGAACTACACTCGCGTACCGCGCCAAAGGGCACAGCCCCACCAGCATACCGAAGGTCTGACCGGGCTGTGGCCGCCGACGACGAGGGGGCACCTGGCCGCATTCGTCGCCCGGCAACGAGCGGTCGAGCGACGGCGCAGTCCTCCCGTGACATGGCGTAATACAGGCTTAATCCAGAGGCCATGCCGAAGAAATACGCGGAGACTCTACTGGGAGTACCTCGAACACGAAGGAAACCAATGATCGTCACCGTCGTCGCCGGCAACCCGAAGCCGGCCTCCCGCACCCTCGATGCCGCGCGCCACGTGGCCGAGGCGATCGCAGGCAAGCAACCGGACAGCGAAGTCGATGTCGTCACCCTCGGCCCGTCGCTGCTCGGCTGGGGTGATGAGACGGTGAAGGCTGCCGTCGAGCTCGTCGCCGCCAGCGACCTCGTCGTCGTCGCGTCACCGACGTACAAGGCGAGCTACACGGGCGTCCTGAAATGCTTCCTCGACCAGTTCGCCGGAGCCACAGGCCTCGCCGGAGTCACCGTCGTCCCCCTCATGCTCGGAGCCGGCCCGACCCACGCACTCGCCCCCGAACTCCTGCTCAAGCCGATCCTCGTCGAACTCGGCGCGACGGCGCCCACGCAGGGCCTCTACCTCAACGAGCGAACGTACAACGAGCCCGACGCCTACGCCTCGTGGCTCGGCCAGTGGAAAGAAGTGGTCCTCGCCTCCGCGACCGCGACGCTCGCCACGAAGGCGAGCTGACCGTGCCGAGGAAGCTCGCCGCCCGACCGACCGCCCTCCTGGACGTCCTCGACGACGGAGCCGCCACCACCATCAAAGACGCCTTCGGAGCCTTCCCCTCCGGCGTCGCCGCCCTCTGCGCCGAGATCGACGGGGTCAAGGTCGGCATGGTCGCCTCGTCGTTCAGTGTCGGCGTCTCGTTCGCGCCGCCCATGGTCATGTTCTCGGTGCAGAACTCCTCGTCCACCTGGCCTGTCCTCAAGAAGGCCCGCAGGATAGGCATCTCGATTCTCGGGTCGGCCCACGACGCGACCTGCTACCAGCTGTCTTCGCGGAAGGGAGACCGGTTCGCGGGGCTCGACATCCATGGGGCGGCTTCCGGGGCGATCTTCGTGCACGATGCCGCGGTCTGGCTCGAGTGCGAGGTGCGCAGCGAGGTTCCCGCGGGCGACCATCACGTCGTCGTCCTCGAGGTCACCTCGGTTCGCGTCGGTGAGGGGCAGGAGCCCCTCGTCTACCACGGCACCCGGTTCCGGCAGCTGCTCGCCGCATCCTGACCGGCGCCGCGGTCGCCGTCGCACCGGTCGGCGCGTCCGGCGACCACCGCTCTGTCGATAATTCATGACCGGGCTGTCGCGCCCTCGCGTTGTGCCTGGTCCGGGCGCAGGCTCTGCGCGCTGTGACATGAATTGTCGACACGGGGCGTCCCGAGACAAATCGGCGACCGGGTGCGGCCCGCCTCGGCCCGCGTGACGCCGGGCAGTAGGGGGCCCAACCGGTCCCTCCGGCGGGGTCCCGCCCGCGGCCCGCGCCGACAATTCAGGGCTGGCCGCGCAGCGAGCCCCCTCGGCCGGGCAGGCGCGGAGGGCTCGTCCGCCCAGCCCTGAATTACCAGCGCGGGACGTTGCCAGCGAGGGGCGCCGCGACCGGGAGCCCTGCCCCGCAAACCCTCAGCCGACGACGGCCACGATCCGCACGTCGACGGTCGCCGCCGGCAGGGTCTCGATCGCCAGCCGGTTGCGGATCCGCGTCGCGACCTCGCGGGCCACCGCCGGCCCCGAGTGGTCGCCGTCGATCACGATGTCGAGTTCGACAAGAGTGAGCTCGCGCGTCACGTTCAGCGCCACGTCGGGCGCGCGCGGCGGCCGAGGCGCCCGGCCAGCCCTCGGAGCGCTGCCCGCAGCGGCCGCGATCCCGCCGATCACCCGCTTGGCAAGGCGTGCGATGCCGGGCCGCGGCTGCACCCGCGTCACCCCGGGAACGGACGCTGCCACGGCCCCGAGTTCGTCGGCGAGGAGGCTGAGCTGCAGGGCGTCCGGTGCGCCGGTGAGGTCGCTCATGCCACGTCCCCCGTCGTTTCGAAGAGGTGGATGTCGCCGACGACGATGTCGACGGCTTCGACTGACAGTTCGGTCTGTCGGCGGAGGATCGACGCGACCGCGTCGCGGACCTCGTCGGCCATCGCCGGCACGAATTCCCCGCGGAGGGCGCTGATGGTGACCTCGACGCGCACCGGCGTGGCGGGTGTTGCGACGTCTCCGCTGAGCGCGCAGGAGATCACGACCGCTCCGGGGACGGAGTCGCCCGCCTCGCGGATGAGACCGCGGACGGCCCCCTCGGTCAGGTGCAGAACGGTGAGCGTGTCGGTGGATTCGAGTGGGATGTCCCGGCCTGAGCGTGCTTCCTGTCGGACTCGGGCCATCACTTCGCCGAACCATCCCGGGTCGGGCGCCGGCACTCGCTGGGCGTCGTCGGCCAGGATCTCTCCCGAGAGGCTGCGGAGTCGCTCGAGCGCGGCGAGCTGGGTCGCGTTCTCGGGGTCGTCCTCGATGACCGGGTCGTACGGAACCCGTCCCCGGTCGAGGTAGTCGGCCAGGCGTTCGAGCGTCACGGTCTGGTCGCTCATCGCCACGCCTCCATCTCTCGTGTCAGCGTTTCTCTCGCCCGGGCAAGTTGCCCGCGAGCGGCGGTGGTCGTAATGCCTAGGTGTTCTGCGATTTCCGCGTAGGACTCGCCGCCGACTTCGCGAAGGAGCCAGCTCTGCCGCTGCAACTCGGGCAGTTGGTCGAGGGCCTGCCGGAGCCCCGACATCGCCTCGGTGGTCATGGCCTGTCGTGCCGGGTCGTCGAAGTCCGAGACCGGGAGCAGCAGCGAAACGGCTTCGTCGTCGATGTCGGATGTGGGTTTGCGGGAGCGCATCAGGTCGAAGGCCTTGCGGGAGACGATCCGCATCATCCAGCCGCGGACGGCATCCGGAGTGGTGAGCCGGGGCAGCTCCCGCCAGATGGCGATGGACGCCTCCTGCACGGCGTCGTAGGCGTCGGCTCGCGACGAGGTGAGGCGCGTCGCGTAGGCGGTCATGAGCCCGATGTGACGGCGCAGCAGGATCTCGAAGGCGTGTTCGTCCCCGTCCGCTGCGCGCCGAGCCAGCAGACCGTCGGCGGCCGCTCCGAGGCGGTCGCCCTGAACGAGCGGCCCGACGACGTCGCCGGAGCCGGAGCGTTCGGCGGCGGTGCCGCTCGGACGTTCTGCGAGGTTCACCCGTCCGATCCAACTCCCTCCGGCCTGAAACGAGTCGCCCGAAACACGTCGTCCAAAAAACTTCCACCCCGACCGTGACGTTTTCGGCAGACGTGACGTCCCATCATCGAGCACCTCAGACGGGTTGCCCCTCATGCCTTCAGAAGGAGTCCTCAATGGCTGACAAGACCACCCCCACGCCTGCTGCGTCGGCGAGCCGCGTCGACAAGGTGACCACTCCGGTCACGACCACGTCGAGCAGGTCGACCGCCACAAGCGCTGTTCCGGCCGCCGCCGGCAAGACGATCATCGCCGATTCCGTCGTCTCCAAGGTCGCCGGCATCGCCGCCCGCGACGTTCCGGGTGTCTTCGCTCTCGGCGGCGGTGCCGCCCGTGCCTTCGGCGCCATCCGCGACGTGATCGGTTCCACGGATCTCACCCAGGGTGTGCGGGTCGAGGTGGGCGAGACCCAGGTCGCCGCCGACGTCACCATTGTCGTCGAGTACCCGACCCCGATGCATGCCGTCGCGGAGCAGGTCCGCACGGCGGTCGCCGAGGCGATCGAGCAGCTGATCGGTATGGAGGTCGCCGAGGTCAACGTCGCCATCAACGACGTGCACATCCCCGGTGACGACGACGTCGACCAGCCCGCTGAGAGCCGCGTCCTGTGAGCGCCACGACCACGGGGATCGCCATCGGTGCCATCCTCGGATTAGTGGCAGTCGCCTTCGGATTCTGGGCCTTCATCCTGGTCGCGGTCTTCATGGCAATCGGCGCACTCGTCGGTCGCATCGTGTCGGGCAAGCTTGACGTCGGCAGCCTCGTCAACGTCCTCCGCGGACGGCGTTCGTCCTGATGACGGCCGTCCTTGATCCGTCCTCGGGCGGCCAGAGCGCACGAGACATCCCCGGGCACGTGAGCGTCGCCGCGCGCGTGCTGCAGAAGGTCGGCAGCGCCATCGTCGCCGAGTCGCTCGCGGTCGAGACCCGCGCGGTCCGGGTTGAGGCTCGCGACGACGAGGGGCGCCTCGCCCTCCGCATCGCGACCCCGATCAGCGTTCCGGTGCTGAGCGCCGACGTGGTGGCCCCCTCAGGCGGCGTGCTCGGCACGATCCGTACGCTCCAGGGGACGGTCACGCGTCGCATGAACGAGATCACCGGCCGTGCTGTATCGCGGGTCGATGTGACCGTCACGGGGAGTCAACTCGAGAGATCCGGGGTAGTCCGATGACGACGACAGAAACACGCACGCAGGATCCAGATGTCCCCGCCGCCCCCGCCGCCCTCTCCGTCAATGCGCCCGGGCTTGCCGGGGTGTACCGCAGAATCGTGCGTCGCGAGACGCATTCGTCGCGTTCTGGTGCGGCGATCGTCATTCTGATCATCCTGATCCTCGTCGCCGCCTACGTCGGCATCGAGGCGGTCTACGCCGGTCTCGGGCGGCGCGCGCTTCTCTTCTCTCCGCTCGATGTCCTGGCGACGCTGCGAACCGCGGCGGCGACGCAGGGTGGCCTCGTAATCGCGGTCGGGATCGCCGCCGGCATCGTCGGCATCGTCGTGATCGTGATCGGCCTGACGCCGGGTCGTCGGGGTCGCCACGTCATCCCCGATTCCCGCGTTGCTGTCGTCGTTGATGATCAGGTCATCGCCAGCTCGCTCGCTCGACGTGCTCGCCTCGCGGGTTCTTTGGCGCCCGACCAGGTCAACGCCTGGGTCGCGCGGAACAGCGCCCGGATCACCCTCACGCCCGCCTCGGGGGCGAGAGCCGACGAGGAGGCCGTCCTTGAGGCGGCCCGCGACGAGCTCTCCGCCGCGGGTTATCAGCCGAGCGTGCAGCCCCAGGTGCGCGTCAGCGAATCGGGGAGGCTCGGAGCATGACCACGTCCAACAGGTTCTTCAACCGCTTTTTCCTTCTCGTCACTGGTCTCATCACGCTGGCAGTCGGCGTTGCTCTCGTGCTCGTCGCCCTGCCCGGAGCCGGCGCCGGCGCCGGGTCGGCTCGCGCTGCTCTGAACTCGGCTCGCGACGCGCAGGCGACGGCGCTCGCCGACACCCCGTTGACCGGTGTCAGAGGAGTGAGCGGAAGCTACCTCCCCTGGTTGCTGGCCGTGCTCTGCCTCCTCGTCGTGATCGTGGCACTGGTCGCGGCGACAACCCGGGGCCGTGGCCGAATCGACCGCGTGCTCGAGGCCGACGATCCCGCCGGGGTCATCGTCCTCTCGTCCCGGTTCGCCGAGACTGCCGTCGTCGAGGCGCTCTCGTCTCGGCGGGACGTCGCGAACGTTTCCGTCGCGGCCTACCGGCTGAAGGGCGCTCCGGCGTTGAAAGTGCGGCTCCGGCTCACCGCCGGTTCGTCGCCATTACCGGCCGTTGAGGCGGCGTCGAGCGCCATTCTCGGTCTCGACCGCGTGATCGGCCAGGGTTCGGCGATCCCCGTGCTCGTCGAGGTCACCGGCGCTTCGCCCGTGCGTCCTGGCGCGGATTCGCGGGTCTCCTGAGCGACGCCGAGCGACGCGGCGCGAGCGACGCCAAGCGTCAGACCGCGAGCAGGATCTTCCCGATGTGGTCGCCGGCTTCCATCCTCCGATGGGCGTCGGCGGCTTCGTCGAGCGGGTAGATCCGGTCGATGATCGGCCGGACGCGGCCGTCCGCGAGGAGCGGCCAGACGTCGCGGCCGACGGCCTGCATCACGCCGACCTTCTCGGGCAGCGGGCGGGGTCGGAGCGTGGTTGCCCAGATCCGTCCGCGTTTGACCATCAGCTTGCCGAGCTCGAAGGTGGAGGCGTCGCCGCTCTGGTTGGCGATCACCATGATCCGGCCGCCCACGGCCAGCGCCTCGACGTTGCGGGCCAGATAGCTGCCGCCGACCAGGTCGAGGATCACGTCGGCTCCCGCCCCGTCTGTCACGTCACGGACCACCGAAACGAAGTCGTCGTCGTGATAGTTGACCCCGGTGGCGCCCAGTGACTCGCAGAATGCGACCTTCGAAGCCGTGCCTGCTGTCGTGATCACGCGGGCGCCGGCGGCGACACCGAGCTGGATCGCCATCGTTCCGATGCCGCTCGTGCCACCGTGCACGAGAAGCGTTTCGCCCCCGTGCAGCCCGGCGTTCATGAACACGTTCGCCCAGACCGTCGCGGCGACCTCGGGGAGACCCGCCGCCTCGACGAGGTCGATACCGTCGGGGACGGGCAGCACGAGGCCCGCGTCGACGGCGACCTGCTCGGCGTAGCCGCCACCGGCGAGCAGCGCGCAGACCCGGTCGCCGAGGGTGAAGCCCGTCACCTCCGGCCCTGTTTCGAGCACGGTGCCGGAGACCTCCATGCCTGGCCATTCCGGCGAGCCGGGAGGCGGCGGGTAGTGCCCCTGACGCTGGCTCACGTCGGCGCGGTTGAGGCCGGCGGCCGCGACTCGGATGAGGACGTCGTTCGGGCCGACCACCGGATCCGGAACCTCGCCCGGGGTGAGGACGTCGGGGCCGCCCGGTTGGGAAATGATGATGGCGTGCATCCTTCGATAGTGCACCCTCTGGCCTCACGCACCCTTCGAGTGTCAGGATGCTCCGGTGAGCAATGACAGTGAAGACGCGATCTGGACCAGGGCCGAGACCAGGGCGGGCGGCGACGTGCCCGGCGCGGGTGATACAGCCCTCAGCAATCTCCTGCGCGTGCACAAGGCCGTGACCGACGGCGGTTTCGCGCGAGCCCTCGAGATCCTCAGCCGTGACGACCTCGAAGACGGGGCCGAGGGCTACGAGTTCTTCGGTGCGCTACCGCTGCGCGACATCGTGCTGGAGGCGAGCGATCTCGACGCCGAGGAGGATGACGAGGACGGCGACGAGGTGGAGGAGCCGGAGGACGAGGTCGCGGAGATCCTTGACGCCCTGGACGACCGCTACAACGACATCGTGGTCTCCGACTCGTACCTGGCGGATCTCGTGACCGCCCACTACGCCGAGCACCCGGACGACTTCGCCCCCGTTCCGGCCTGAGCGGCTCTCGCCGCCCCCGCAGCGCGGCTAGGCTTCTGCCGTGCTGCTCTCGGACCGTGACATCAAAGCTGAACTCGACAAGGGCCGGATCGGGCTCGATCCCTTCGATCCGGGTCTCATCCAGCCGTCGAGCATCGACGTGCGACTCGACCGGTACTTCCGTCTGTTCGACAACCACAAGTACCCGTTCATCGACCCGGCGGAAGACCAGCCCGAGCTGACCCATCTCGTCGAGACGAAGCCCGACGAGCCGTTCATCCTGCACCCGGGCGAGTTCGTGCTCGGGTCGACCTATGAGCGGGTGAGTCTTCCCGACGACATCGCCGCGCGTCTCGAGGGCAAGAGCTCCCTCGGTCGCCTCGGTCTCCTGACCCACTCGACCGCAGGCTTCATCGATCCGGGTTTCTCGGGCCACGTGACCCTCGAGCTGAGCAACGTCGCGACCCTGCCGATCAAGCTCTGGCCCGGCATGAAGATCGGCCAGCTCTGCTACTTCCGCCTCTCGTCGCCGGCCGAGAATCCCTACGGTTCGTCGGTCTACGGCTCGCGCTACCAGGGTCAGCGGGGTCCCACGGCGAGCAGGTCGTTCCAGAACTTCGTCCGCACTGACACGGGTGCCGAGCCGTCGTCGGCCCGCGACTGACTGTCTCGCCGTTCGCCGTTTCGCCACCGTTTCGTCCAGAGTGAGCCCGGCGCGGTACGTCGTGAATGGACAGATCGCCGAACCGCGACACACGTCGCCTAGGTGACTGCATACTCGTAGCTGTGAGCCCTGAGACCCGAGTTCCTTCCCTTGACGGCCGTGAATTCGTCATGGAGTCGTCCACCAACAGCCCGGTCGACCCGACGTCCCCGTCGCGATTCTGGTACTTCGAGCGAGACGGCGTGATCTGGGGCGAGTACCGCGGTGACACCGTCGTGTTTGGACGTTTCGTCGGAACCCGCGTGGACGATGCCCTGTCCGTCTCGTTCGTGCACGTCATGGTCGCGGATGGTGCTGTCGTGACGGGCACCGGCGGCAGCGTCGTGGAGGCGACCGACAGCGGCGTTCGGCTGGTGGAGCGTTTTCAAATCGACGACGTCGACCACGTGAGCATCTGCGTCGAGGTCTGACCGGCGAGTCGCACCGACAACACCGCGACCCGCAGGATCCGGGCTACCGCGCCACCGAGTCCCGCCCGTTGCCCGCGGTCGTGAAGCGCGTCATGCCGAGGCGGTTCGACTCACCCGAGCGGTCCGGGATGTCCGAGGGCAGCACGTACGATTTGCGCACGACCTCGTCGAGGACGACGACGCTCACCACGGATTTCACCTCGGGCCGCGCCGCGACGACGCCGGTCACGAAGTCGTGGACCCCGCCGATGTCGACGGATCGCACCAGCAGCATCGCGTCGTGCTCTCCGGTGGTGATGCAGCAGTACTCGACGTCGGGCATCTGGAGGATGCCCTCGCGGAACCGGTGCCAGCTCTGCGGATGCACGGTCACGAAGACGAGCGCGCAGACGTCGAGTCCGACCAGTCCGGGCTGGATCCGCGCGGAGAAGCCGGTGATGATTCCGGCGGCGGTCATCGCCTCGACCCGGTTGTAGACGCTGGCCCTCGAGACGTTGACGCGTTCGGCGAGAGAGGCCATCGAGATCCGGCCGTCGTCGCGGAGAATCGCCAGGATGCTCAGATCGACCTCGTCGAGGGCCCGTGGTTTTTGTCCAAGGGACGGCGGTCTGCCTTCGTCGCTGTTGAACACTTTGCGCTCCATTCGGGCCAACTGAAGATTTTCGTCCACTGTATTGGGCAATGCGAGTACGAACGCTTGTGATCGTGGCACTCTTTCTCCACACCGTCCAGCAGCGACCCTAGCGCGGGGCGGCCGTTCGGCGCGATGGCGTTCCCCTCGGCATCGTGTTACTTCCCGTTCTGGTCGGCACCGGCAATGGCCGACCCCTTTCCTCTGGAGGCCCCCGTGGTTTTCCGCACCACCCAGAGCTCCACCGCCAGACGAGTCGCCATCGGTGCAGCAGCCGTGGCACTCACCCTCGTCGTCGCCGGCTGTTCGTCGGGCAAGACGACGACGGGCACCAACGCGTCGGTCAAGACCTTGACCATCGACAAGGCGTTCGACCTCAAGACGGCCGACCCCGGCCGCATGTACGAGCCGACCGGTGAGATGGTCGACAAGGCCCTCTACGAGACGCTGCTCACCTTCAAGGGTGGCGACGTGTCGAAGGTCGTCCCCGGCGTCGCGACGCTCGACGAGTCGGCCGATGCGAAGACCTTCACGCTCACCCTCAACGGCACGCACAAGTTCTCGGACGGCACCACCATGACCGCCGACGACGTCGTGTTCTCGCTCGACCGCGTCATCGGGCTCAAAGGCAACCCGTCGTTCCTCCTCGCCGGAGTCACGGTGACGAAGAAGAACGCCACGACGGTGGTTCTGACGACGAAGACGGCCACCCCGGCCCTGCCGGCGATCCTCGCGAACCCGGCCCTGGGGATCCTGAACTCGAAGGTCGTCAAGGCGCACGGCGGCACGACGACCACCAGCGACACCGCCGAGAAGTACCTCAACACGCACTCCGCCGGTTCGGGGCCCTACGTTCTCGGTTCGCTCAACCTGTCGTCGCAGGTGGTCCTCACGACCAACAAGAACTACGACGGCACCGACAAGCCGACCTACGGTCGCGTCGTGATCCAGAACGTCGAAGGCGCCACGCAGAAGATCAACGTGCAGGGCGGCAGCGCCGATGTGGCACTCGACCTGTCGGGGACCCAGTCGGAGGGGTTGGACTCCAGCTCGATCAAGGTCGACAGCGGCCCGTCGGCGAACGTCATCTTCCTGCTGCTCAACCAGAACTCCAGCATCTCGAAGTTCACCAGCAACCCCGACTTCGTCAAGGCGGTCAAGGAGTCGATCAACTACTCCGACCTCGTCTCGCTGGCGGGTAAGGGCACGACACAGGCCGCGGGCGTTGTCCCGAGCATGCTGCTCGGCTCCCTCGGGTCAAGCGACGGCCTCAAGCAGAATCTCACCGAGGCCAAGTCCGATCTGGCGAAGAGTGGTTACGCGGGGCAGGCCGTGACGCTGGCCTTCCCGAGCGACATCACCCTGAACGGCATCGAGTTCCCGACGATCGCGCAGCGGATCCAGTCGCAGCTCAAGACCGCGGGCATCACTGTGAACCTGGCTCCGGCTCCGGTCGCAACCGAGCTCGACAACTACCGCAACGGCAAGGAGCCCATCGGGCTCTGGTACTGGGGCCCGGACTACCCGGACCCGAGCGACTACCTCGTCTTCACCCCTGGCAATGTCGTGGGTCTGCGGTCGGGCTGGGCTGCCGGCGCTGATCCTGCCGTCTCGAAGCTGGCTGACGCAGCCGCCGCCGGCGGTTCGAACTCGGAGCGCCAGTCGCAGTTCGAGGCCCTGCAGAAGGCCCTGAACACCTCGGGCCCGTTCATCCCGCTGCTCCAGCCGGGCAACAACATTGCCTACAAATCGACAGTCTCCGGTGTCGTGTACAACGCCGTCTGGACAGTCGACATCGCCGCCCTGGGCAGCAAGTAAGTTCCGCTCTTGGCAGTCACCACGCCAGCCGCCCGGCCCTCCCGCGCACGCACCGTGCCGCGGGAGGGCCGGGCCTCGCACCCCTTCCTCCGGTACGCGCTTCGCCG
>JAODMX010000548.1 GCA_025464735.1 Frondihabitans sp.
GAACGGCCGCTACGGTCCCTATCTCAAGAAGGGCGTCGACACTCGTTCCTTGACGAGCGAAGATCAGATCTTCGACATCGATCTGACCGGCGCCCTCGAGCTCTACGCCCAGCCCAAATACGGCGCCCGTCGTGCTTCGAGTGCCCTCAAGGAATTCGACGCCGACCCGGTGAGCGGCAAGGGCATCAAGATCAAAGACGGCCGCTTCGGCGCCTACGTGACCGACGGCGAGACGAACGCGACGATCCCGCGCGGCGAGACCGTCGAGGAGGTCGACTTCGAGCGTGCCGTCCAGCTGCTGGCCGACAAGCGAGCAAAGGGCCCAGCGAAGAAACCCGCAGCGAAGAAGCCGGCCGCGAAAAAGCCCGCTGCGAAGAAGCCCGCGGCGAAGAAGGCACCCGCGAAGCGCGCAACCGCGGCGAAGAAGCCGGCGACTCCCGAGTCCGAGTAGTGGCCGGAGTCTTCATCACCCTCGAGGGGGGCGACGGCGCCGGAAAATCGACGCAAGCCTCCCTCCTCGACGAGTGGTTGCGCGAAATGGGTCGCACCGTCGTGCGAACTCGTGAGCCGGGAGGCACCGACCTCGGGGGTGAAATCCGGAACATGGTGCTGCACCGGCGTGGGCACATCGCCCCGCGTGCTGAGGCCCTGCTCTACGCCGCCGATCGAGCGCACCACGTCGCGACGGTCGTGCGGCCCGCGCTCGAGCGGGGTGAGATCGTGTTACAGGACCGCTATCTCGATTCGTCCGTTGCCTATCAGGGTGCGGGCCGGATCCTGGGGGCCGATGAGATCAGATCGCTCTCGCTGTGGGCCACCGAAGGTTTGTTGCCTGACCTCACCGTGCTGCTCGACCTCGACGAGGTCGCCGGCCGGGATCGACTCGACCGGTCCAGGACCGAGTACGACCGGCTCGAGGCCGAGGCAGCGGAGTTCCACGCGCGGGTGCGGCATGCGTTCCTCGATCTGGCGCGTGCGGAGCCAGACCGTTTCCTGGTCCTCGACGCGACCCTCCCGAAAGCGGAGATCGCGGCGGTGATCCGCGAACGTGTCCGGCGGCTTCTCCCCGACGGGGCCGCCACGTGAGCGTCGGCGTCTGGGATCATCTCACGGGGCAGAGCTCCGCCATCGAGGCATTTCGGGCGGCCGCGAGCATCGACCCGGGCAACGTGGCGATGACGCACTCGTGGTTGATTACGGGTCCTCCCGGGTCCGGTCGTTCAAACCTCGCCTACGCGTTCGCGGCAGCGCTGCTCTCGCGCGGCCCCGACGACGAGGAGCGAACGATCCGGCAGGTGCAGGCTCGAACGCATCCCGATCTGGCTGTCCTCAGCACCGAGCGCGTCATCATCACGATCGACGAGGTGCGTGCCCTCGTGAGCGCATCGCAGTTCTCGCCGTCCGTTGGCCGTTACCGCGTGGTGGTCATCGAAGACGCCGACCGCATGACCGAGCGCACCTCGAACCTGCTGCTGAAAGCCCTTGAAGAACCGCCGCCGCGCACCGTGTGGATCCTGTGCGCGCCGAGCGAGGCCGACCTCATTCCAACGATCCGTTCCCGAGTTCGCAGCGTGCGGCTCCGCGTGCCGGCCACGGCCGACGTCGCGGCACTACTGCGCGAACGTGACGGGGTTGACCAAGAGACGGCCGAGATCGCGGCCCGTGAGGCGCAGAGTCACATCGGCATGGCGCATCGCCTGGCGACCGATCCCGATGCCCGCGAACGTCGAAGGCAGACCCTCGCGACCGCTCTGCAGATCCGCTCCGTATCAGACGCGGTCGTGGCCGCGGCGACCCTCCTCACGGTGGCGGGTGACGACGCGAAGGCCATCACACTTGAGCGTGACGCCGAAGAGCGCGAAAGCGCCTTGCGGTCGCTCGGAGTCGCACCCGGAGGGACTATTCCTCCCGCGCTCCGAGCCCAGTTGCGCGCACTGGAAGACGACCAGAAGCGGCGTGCGACGCGCAGTCTGCGAGACGGAATCGACAGGATCCTGGTCGATCTCCTCTCGCTCTACCGCGACATCCTCCTGCTGCAACTCGGCGCCCCGACGGAACCGATCAACCAGAGTATTCGCCCCGAACTCGATCGAGCCGCCCTGGCCTCGACGGCGGCGGGCACGCTTCGCGTGATGGACGCCATCGGCACGGCGCGCAGCCGGATCGACGGAAACGTCGCCCCGGCCCTCGCGCTCGAGGCGATGCTCGTCGCAGTCAGCCGCCACAGCCTCCGGTAAGGGAGGATGGAACCATGAGCGACGACGTCTCCCCGCCGGGCCTCCGCGAACGCAAACGCCTCGCGACTCGCCGGTCCATCCAGGTCGCCGTGCTGCGCCTCGTGCTCGACAAGGGATTCGACGCCGTCACCGTCGAGATGATCAGCCGAGAGGCCGACGTCTCGCCCCGCACCTTCTTCAACTACTTCGCCTCCAAGGAGGAAGCCGTCATTGGCGACCCGCCCGAGCTCGAGAGCGGAGAAGCCGTCGAACGGTTTGTCGCGGGCGGTGATGGTCACATGCTCGCCGACATCGTCGAACTCCTCGACCGTGCCACAGAGATGAACGTCACCGACCGAGAACTTGTCCTCGGTCGCCGCGCCGTGCTGCGCGAGCATCCTGAGCTGTTCGCCCGACGCTTGGCCTCGATGCACGAGTTCGAGCAGACGCTGACCGATGTCCTCGCGCGGCGTCTCGCTCACGACGATCCCGCGCTCGCGGCCGACCCACCCCGCCTGGCCAGTGAATCCCGGCTCGCAGCGCTCGTCACCATCTCGGCGATGCGCCACGGCTGGGGCGAATGGGTCGAGCAGGGCACCGGCTCCGGCGCCTCGGAAGACATCGAGACGAGCCTTCGCGCTCACCTCGAGACGAGCTTCGGTGCGCTGCGTCGGCTGCTGTCACGAGAGGCCCGCGAGATCGGGTAATGTATCTGACTGTGCGTTCGGGGGAGACCCCGGAACGCGCCGCCTTAGCTCAGTCGGTAGAGCGTCTCACTCGTAATGAGAAGGTCGTCAGTTCGATTCTGACAGGCGGCTCCGATCTGATCAGGGGTTTTGGTGAATAGCCAAGACCCTTTCCTTGTTTCATGCGGGGTTTGTGCTCGTTTTGTGCTCACTTCCCTTCGCCGGAATCATCGACTCGAATGCGTCCGCAGCTTCACGGTTGGCCGCGTCGATCATGGACGTGTAGAGGTCAGCAGTGATGCCGACACTGGCATGGCCGAGGCGCTTCGAGATGATCACGAGGGGCGTCCCCGCCGCGGCGAGGATGCTCGCGTGGGTGTGCCGAAGGTCGTGGAACTTGATCTTGGGCAGCTTTGCCCTGGCAGCGATCACGTCGAAGGTCTTCGAGATGTACTCAGGCCGCAGCGGCTTGCCGTTCTCATACGAGAATGTCCATCCGTCGCCTTCGTAGGCTTCGCCCCATTCGGCTCGCTCCTGGTCTTGTTGGAGCTGCCATGCCATTAATGCGCCGATGGCGTCGGAGCCGAGGCTGATGACCCGGTGTTGGCCGGCGTTGGTCTTGATCGCTCCCTCTACGACATCGTGCCCGACCTGGGTCCTTTGCTGGCGGACGACCAACTGACGCTTGGTGAAGTTGATGTCCTCCCACTTCAGACCTGCCAGCTCGCCCCGTCGCATACCGGTGTTCAGGGCCAGCTCGAACACGGGGGAGATCCGCGACGTGGCCGCAGCGTCCAGGAACGTGCGAACCTCGTCGGGACTCCATACGTGCATGTGCGGCTTCTCAACCCTCGGTAACGCGACTTTGGACGCCGGGTTGATGGTGATGAGGTCGAGGCGCTGTGCGGCCGTCAGAGCGGACGACAGGACCGCGTGAATGCGTTTGATCGTCGGTGCACCGCGCTGGTCGGTGCGAAGACCACGGAGGAACTTGTCCACGTCAGCCTTGCGGAGCCCGCTGAGCTTGATAGCACCGATTTTCGGGTTGATGTCCAACTCGACGTAGCGGCGATAGTTGAACGCCGTAGAGGGCCGTAGACCGTCCTGAATACGGCTCTCCAACCACTTGGTCATGTACTGGCCCACGGTCATCTTGTCGTCCGGCCTGTAGTCTCCCGAGTCGATCTCGAGCAGCTTCGCGGCACGCTTCTTGTTGGCCTCGTCGCGGGTCGCGAAACCCATCCGGCGAACTTGGATGCGTTTGCCGGTGCCCGGGTGCCGACCGCCTGAGATCGAGTATCCCCAGGAGCCGTGACGGGTGTCCTTGAGCATGATGGGGCAGGCCGCAGCTTTGTCGGCTTCCGTCGGGGTGGATGGCAACGATGGGTATGTGCGCTTGGTGCCGGGGACGAGGCACCCGCAGCGGCGGTACAGGTCAGCCACGGGAGTACTCCGTGATCTTCACGCCACGGGTATTGATGACCCACTCGGCTTCTTCACGGCCGCCGGGAAAATGGGCAAGCAAGGTACTCGGCTGAACCTCGGCGGTCCAGACCTTGGCGTCATCGAGGCCAACGGTTCGGGACCGTGCCGCGAACCACTCAGCCTGCTCCACGTCATCAGTCCATGACCAGCGACGCTTTGCGTTCGGCGTTGCGCCTCGGTAGAGGCGGCGCAGATCTACAGGGGGTTCAGCGCGAACCGCGTTCTCGATGAATCCCACAGCGTGGAATAGTTCGAGCCAGTCGACCTGCGTCAGGTGGGCCATTGGAAACTCCGCACCCGTCCAAGCATCCATTACGCCCTTAGCGAGTTCATCGAGGTCCGTAATCACGCGGCACGTATGTGCGCTCGAGACGGCCCAGGGCAGTTCATTCCGCCCCATCATGTACGCGAATTCTTCCCACGTGGGGGAGACGAGTTTGACGGCGGCGCGAAGGCGAACATCCGCGAGGTAGCGGTCGTGCTCTCGAAGGTCCTTATACGTGGCTTTACCACTTTTCATCAACGCGAGGAAGGCGACCACCCTCGGGTCAGATATCGTTGTGTCGTTCATGTTTTTCCTTTTGCTAGGGATTTTCTGGACTCGCCCCCGGTCCGCTCCAACGGATTCGGGGGCCTTTTCGTTCTTTACATTTCGAGAAGGCCCTTCGCAATCGCACGTGCCCGCCATCGGTGGGCGCTACCTGTGCTGATATCCATGGCCTTAGCGGTTGCCGCAATCGGCCTGTGACGCTCGTCGGGGTCATTCAGCATGGCTTTGTAGATCGCCGCGAATCGAGTTAGTTCGGTTTCGTCAGGCCCGCGTCCACCGCGTTGGGGTCGTGCGCTCGGGGTAGCCGGGGTGATTGCGTTCTGGATCGAGAATCCACCTGTTTTCGACAAGTCGACGGTCTCCATGAGCGAATAGACCAGGTTCTTCGGGTCGCCAGACTGACGCAGCAGATCGTCGATCATCTCGTTGACGGGGATGCCCCTGAGCCCGCTTGTCGTGATGAGGCTGTCGATGGCGTCGACCACGAGGCCAGTGCATACGTATTGATCGTTACTCGCCTTCCCCAATCTGATGTGTACCTTGCCGGGTAGATCGGGGCCCTCCGCCTCGAACCAGGGTCCGGGCGTCGTCGTGCGCGAAAACGGCGGTTCGACTTCGAGGCGAAACGTGTATTTCGGCATGAACCAATGCAACCACGGATGACGGAGTTATGCAACAGTCGGACTTTCATTCTTTCGGCCTCTTCATCAGTATCGCTCCCAGCCTCTTCCATTATGTCGGCAACTTGGCGCACTAAATGTGCTGGTCCGGTGTCGTTTTGATGTCACTGTTGATCTAGTCGTCAACGGCTGAATGGTGTTCCATAAGCTCTCTCATTATCGAGTAATGGCCATCGACAGTTACCGGCGACCGACTGAAGAATCCGGGCTCAGGCCTGGCAATCATTAGGAGGGCCGATGGAGAACCGACTGACGACCTCTGCGCTCTTGCGAGAAGTGGAAGCTGGTAGACGACTTCCGGCACCAGCAGTCGCGCGAGCAATCCGAGAGGCCGCGGGTGTGGCTCAATCGCAAATCGCGGACGAGTTACATGTGCACCGTCTCACTGTCGGGCGCTGGGAATCAGGAGCATCGAAGCCTCGCGGCAACGTTCGCATCGCCTACCTGCAACTGCTCACCGACTTGCAGGGGGCGACCTCATGATCACGGATACCCCGAGTCTCGAGGTCCAGATCAACAACATCCTCACCCCGTCGCTCGACGAACTCCGCGACCGGATCACCATCTCAGTTCCAGAAGCGGGCCGGTACCTCGGAATCGGACGGTCGGCCGCATTCGAGGCCGCACGCGCTGGCCAGATCCCGGTGCTTCATCTCGGCAGGTCTCTACGGGTGTCGGTGCCCGCTCTCCTGAAACTCCTCAACGCCGACATGCCCACCACTTAGCACCCCCACCCGATCAGGCAGGTCTTGATGCCCGCATACCCGTCCAACAATCACCCCGCCGCCGCCTGGAACCACGAACAGGAGGGACAGACCGTCGAAGCGCTCATCCGCGCCGCGCACCAGAAGCTCAGCGCTGGAGGACACGACATTTCGCCCTCCCGCCTCTCACGGCTCATCCGCCGGCAACTTCGCGCCCAACGCCGGCCGCAGGCCATCCTCGACGCTCTCAGCTACTACGCCATGACCTACCGCGACGTAACTGGAGAAGACGCAATCCACAACATCCTCTCGGAGCCCGCGAAGCAGGAGCGAGAACAACGACTCCGTGAGCGTGACGCCTCCCTTCAGGCCGACATCGCCAGGGGGATCGCATGAACGCCTACCCGAACCGCATTCGCCTCTCCGAAACGGCGGAGAACTACATCGACCAACTCGGCACGGACCTTGTGTTGGGCAACGTGGAGCTGACTCAACTGCCGCCGTCCCTGTTCCAATTCTGGATTTTCGCGTGGAACGACAGCAAGGCAGCCGTCGAGGCACAACTCAACAATCTCGAATATGAACTCGCCCGCGCCTGGTTCGAAGTAAGCCGCCGCAAGGCACCCGCTGAACAGACGGCAGCGCCGGACTACAAGTCGTTTGAGCAGTGGCAGGAATCCCGTAGGGCGATGGTCGAAGCCGCCGCAGGGCACTTTCCCGGTGGAGACGTGACCAGCGAGTGGGTGGCCACATGAGCGCACGCACCCCCGCCGTGTTCAACGCGTCCTGGCTGATGGAACAGGACTTCCCGCCCATCAAATATGTCGTCCCCGGAATCATCCCCGAAGGCATGACCCTACTTGTCGCATCCCCGAAGATCGGCAAGTCGTGGATGGTACTGGGTCTAGCTCTCGACCTGCACGCCGGCCGTGACGCCTTCGGAAGCATCCCAGTCGGACGTCCGCGCCCCGTGTTCTACCTTGCACTCGAAGACGGGCCCCGCAGACTCCAGGACCGCATCCGCATCCTGAAACCCATCGAGATCAACACCAACCTGACCTTCAACGTGTCAGTACCCGCAGATGATGTCGTTGCAACGATCCGCAACTACCTCGCAACTCACGACGGACAAGACGCGGTAGTCATCCTCGACACCCTCGGCAAGGTTATGCCGTCGTCTGGAAGCAAAACCCAGTACGCCGCCGACTACGACTTCCTAGGAGCCCTCAAATCGACCTGTGACGCCGTACCCGGGTCGAGCCTCATCATCGTCCACCACACCCGGAAACTCGGCGGAGAAGACTTTCTCGACGCAGTGAGCGGGACCAACGGAATCGCAGGCTCCGCAGATACCGTCCTCGTCCTCAAGCGGGACAGGCAAGCGCAAGACGGCACCCTTCACGTCACCTCGCGCGACGCCCACGAAGGCGAATACGCCGTCAACCTCACCGACGGCCGCTGGACGCTCGTCGGCGGATCCATCCAAGACGCCGCACGCGCAGCGCAAACCGCCCAACAGACCTCAGGCGTCGGCGACCGCATGGCAGACATCATCACCGTCATCGGCAGATACGAGGAGGGCATCAGCGTCCAAGACATCAAAGTCCTCCTACCCAACATCCCCGTGGGCCAAGTCGACACCTACCTCAAGCGCGCCGTCGAAGCCGAACGCATCGTCAGGACCTCACGGGGCCGCTACGCCCCTGTGTGAGGTGTGAGAAGTGTGAGTTACAGCCCCCAAACCAACACAACTAACCAAACAAACACCCTTTTATTAGGAGATCAGATGCCCCCCAACATCGCCGACCACCTCGGCAACGA
>JAODMX010000550.1 GCA_025464735.1 Frondihabitans sp.
CGCGTACGCACTGTCCCGGCTGGTGTTCCGCGGCCGGAACCTCGCGTTCCTGCTCATCATCCTGGGCATCATGATCCCGACGCAGGTCCTGATCATCCCGATCTTCCAGGAGCTCAACACCGTCAACCTCTTGAACACCTACTGGTCGGTGATCTTCCCGCAGGTGCCCGCAGTCATCGCGGTGTTCATCTTCAAGCAGTTCTTCGACGGGATCCCACGCGAACTGGAGGAGGCGGCGCGGATTGACGGCGCCGGCACCTGGAAGATCTACTGGTCGGTCATCATGCCGCTCTCGCGTCCCGTGATCGCGGCAGTCATCATCCTGACCTTCGTCGGAGTCTGGAACAACCTGCTTCTGCCGCTGTTCGTGCTCTCGAACCCGAACCTCATGACCATCCCCGTCGGGCTCGCGACCGTCCAAGGCAGCTTCGGCCTCCGGTACGCCGACATCCAGGCCGGCGCGATCCTCGCTGCGCTGCCCTTGATCATTCTGTACCTGGTGTTCCAGCGTCAGATCGTCGAGGGTGTGACAGGCAGCGGGCTGAAGGGCTGACCCCGCCACCACAAGATCCACCTCTCACGAGCGCCCGGGGTCGACCACTGAGTCGGCACCCGGGCGTTCGTGCAAGGGTGGGGGTATGACCACGAACGACGCCTTCGAACCCGACCAGTACCGTCCCGACCAGGCCACGTCGTTCGGATCCGTCGCCGAGGTCTACGACCGCGGGCGTCCCGGGTACCCCGCCGAGGCGATCGACTGGCTGCTCCCCGAGGGAGCCCAGCACGTCGTCGATCTCGGCGCCGGGACAGGAAAGCTGACCCGGCTCCTGCTCGAACGGGTCGACAGGGTGACCGCCGTCGAGCCGTCGGAGGGAATGCGCAAGCAGCTCATTCGGGCGGTACCAACCGCCCAGATCCTGCCCGGATCCGCCGAGAGACTTCCCCTGGACGGCGAGAGTTTCGACGCCGTGCTCGCGGCGCAGGCCTGGCACTGGGTCGACCCGGCGCGAGCGGTCCCCGAGGTGGCCCGCGTGCTGAAGCCCGGCGGAACCCTGGGGCTGATCTGGAACATGCGCGACGAATCCGTTCCCTGGATCAGAGAGCTGAGCGCCATCATGGGTGTCGAGTCGGACAGCTACCGCGAGTCGGAGAGTCCCCGGGTGGGGCCACCGTTCGGCGAGGTCGAACGACGCGACTTTCCCTGGTCGAACCCGGTGACACCAGACGACGTCGTGGCGATGGTGGCTTCACGCAGCTACGTGATCACCCTCCCTGCCGCAGATCGCGAAGCGCTCTACGATCGCGTGCGCGAGTTGCTGACGACGCACCCCGACCTTGCGGGTCGCAGCACCATCGACGTGCCCTACGTGGCCAGAGGCTCGCGGGCGTTCCTCGTCTCGTGACGTCGCTGCGGCGCGATCCGAACGAGCGCGGGGTACGTGATCAGGGCCAGGGCGAAATGCATGGCGACCAGCACGAGGACAGCTGCGGCGGATTGTCCCTTATAAAGGATCCAGGCGTCGGGAGCCAGCCCAACCACGGTCACGATGACGGTCAAGAGAAGGAACGGCCCGGCCGCCTTCGAGCTCAACAGGGTCATGATCGGCCAGGCCACGCACGCCAGAACCACTCCGATGATCGTGAGCCGACTGTAGTCAGCAAAGGCGAAGTGCGGATATCCGACCGTGGACGGGAACACGACCTGGCCCAGGACCGCCAAAACGGCACATGCGGCCAGCGATAGAGCAACGGCCACGACTGTAGCCAGCACCCAGCGGAGGAGTCGCGGCTGCAGGCGCCCTCCGGGGAGGTCAAACGTCATGGCGGTGCCCTTCGATCATGGTCAGTAGCGCCACAGCACCAGAGCAGCTCCAAGAAACCTCCACGAATCGCTGAATGCGGCGGCCGTGCCATTCGATAGGGTCGCAGGATGCAGATGCGTCGTGGTCTCGCCATCGTCGGCATCGTCGTCGTGCTCGTCGTCTTCGCAGCCGTCGGCATCACCGCGGTCCTCGTGGCCGGCCACGAGATTTCCAAGGTCGACCCGTCACGCACCCCGTCGCCGAGCCCGACCGCGACTTCGCGCGGCTAAACCCTCGCGCGCGGCTGTCGCGGTGGTCCTAGGACCACCGCAACAGCCGGGGCCGAGGGTTTAGGCGGGGCGGTCGCGTCTACTGCAGGTCGGACGTGAGTCTCATCACGTTGTCGACGTACCGCAGGTACCAGGGCAGTTTGCGCCACTCGGCCGCGGTGAGAAGTGTCGACACCGTGCGGTAACCGTCGATGACGGCCTCCAGATCGTCCGCGACCGTTCCGCCATAACTCATCAGCATGATCTCGTAGTCGAGGGCGAACGACCGATTGTCCATGTTGCTGGATCCGATCACAGCCACCTCGCCATCGACCAGCAGATGCTTGGCGTGGAGCACCGTGGGCGCCGGGTACTGGTAGATCTTCACACCCGCCTCGAGCAAGGTTTTGTAGTACGACCGCTGGGCGTGCTGCACCATGAACTGGTCCGCCTTCTCGGAGACGAACAGCTCGACGTCGACGCCGCGATAGGCCGCCGTGGTGATCGCGGTGAGCAGTGACTCGTCCGGCACGAAGTACGGGCTCGTGATCGACAGACGGCTCTGGGCGCGGTGGATCAGCGAGACGAAGAGTCGCAGGTTGGGCTGGGTCGGAAAGCCGGGCCCCGACGGCACGAGCTGGAACGACGACTCTGTCTCCTCGAGTTTCGGGTCGTCCTCCGCCGGACCGTGCTGCTCGAACTCGAGCCGCTCCCCCGTCTCTGTGAACCAGTCGATGGCGAAGACGGCGCTCAGCGAATCGACGATCGGACCGCTCAACTTGATGTTCAGGTCTTTCCAGTGCCGACCCACCCGAGTGTTCTTGGGTTTGAGGTAACCGGAGTCGATCATGTTCTGCGACCCCATGAATCCGACGGAGCCGTCGACCACGAGCAGTTTGCGATGGTTCCGCAGGTCGGGTCGCCGCCACCGACCGCGCAGCGGATCGATGGGCATCATCGGGTGCCACTGGATGCCCGCTTTGGTCAGGCGGCGCTTGAGTTTGCCGTAGCCGGGATAACCGCTCGTACCAATGTGGTCGAAGAGCAAGCGCACCGTCACCCCGCGGGCGACGGCGTCCGCGAGAGCCGTGAAGAACACGTCGGTGGTGGAGTCCCAGGCCATGATGTAGATGGCGACATTGACTTCGCGCTCGGCGACTTGGACCGCCGCGGCCATTGCCCGAATGGTGTCTTCGTACTCGCCGTACAGGCCATCGTTGCGACCGCTGACCATCGGCATGCCGACGAGCGCCCGGTTGAGCCCGACGATCGACTCGAGGCCCGGCTGCTCAGCGACGGCCGCGGGCGCATCCGGATACTTGCTGGTGCGATCGGTGATGAGCTTGTTCGCCTCGCCCTGGATCCGGTGCCTTCTGCCCTGGACGTACGGGCTTCCGAAGAGGAGGAAGAGAGGCAGCCCGACGACCGGGACGAAGAGCACGAGCATGAGCCACGCGAACGACGAACCCGTGCGACGGTTCTCCGGGATGAAGCCGATGGCGGCAATCTTGATCACGTACTCGATGATGATGAAGACGATGCCGAGCCACCCGCGCTTGCGAGCGATGGCGGCCAGCGGACGCGGCGTGAGGATGTTCGACGACGGGAGGAAGGACATGAGCGGGCCGGTCTCGCGCGCTTATTCGGCGGGGTTGAGTTTGACGGCAGTCCCGTACGCGATGACCTCCTGGTAGGCGTTACCGAGGTCGTTGGCATCGAACCGCATGGCGAGAACGGCGTCAGCGCCCTTCTGGGTGGCAGCCTCGATCAGACGATCCAACGCCTCCTGCCGCGTTTGCAGGAGCTGCGTCGTCAAACCGCTGAGTTCGCCTCCGAAGATGGCCTTGAGGCCGGAGCCGACTTGCACCAGCGCATTGCGGGAGCGAACGGTCAGGCCGGTCACCTCGCCGTAAACCTCGGCGACCGTTCGGCCAGGGACGTCGTTCGTGGTGACGATCAGCATGATTCCTCTTCCTTCGTTGGGTCGGCGATTGCCACCGTAGTACCTCTTGTTCGGGGTCGCGGAAGGCGCGTGGGCAGTCAGCCGGCAGTCGTGATCACGGTTGTGAAGGATCCGAGATCCATCGCCGGAACCGGAAGCACCGGCCGCTCAGTGGCCCGGAGTCCATCGAGCAGCAGGGCTAGATAGCGACGCCACAGGTCGGGGCTGACATCGCTCACCCGATAGACGCTGTTCAGCATTGCGAAAATCGGGTAGATGTCCGTGACCGTGACACCTTCGCGGAGAACTCCAGCCTTCGTCGCCCGCTCGAACAGGGGGGAGAGGACGCCGACGAGTTTCTCAGCGGTGCTCTCGTTCGGGCCGACGCCAGAGCGTCCAAGGAATGTTTCACACAGTCCGAGATCCCGCGCCTGGTGTGCCGCCGTGACCTCGAAGAACGCCACGAGTGCGAGCCAGGGGTCTTCGATCTTCAACGCCGTGTGCAGCTCGGCCAAGACGGAATCGATCGCCGCGTCGTACAGGGTTTCGACGATCTCGCGTTTGCTGGCGAAATTTCGATAGACCGTGCCGATCCCCACTCCGGCGTGCTTGGCGATGTCCTCGAGTGTCGCAGACAGGCCATCCCGCGCAAAAACCTCACGCGCCGCCTGCACGAGGCGCTCGTTGTTCAGCATCGCGTCTTTCCGCTTGGCGGGTGCGCGGGGTTCGTCGATTGGCATCGGCTCATTATCGTCTCCGCTGGTCACGACTAAGAGTGTCTAGCGTGCGCTCGTCAAAGCACGCACCTGCTCGGCCAGACGGTCGAGTTCAGCGAACACTGCGGGCGTGGCCGTATCGAGCGGCCCCGCCGCCGTACTGCGTAGGAATCGACGGAACACTGCCACGAGCACCCCTTCGGGCACGGTCCGCACCGCGGTGAAGCCACTCGGCACCGGCGGCATCGGCAGGGCTTTGAGGTTCTGCCTCATGAGCCGGATCATGTCGCGGATGCCGTCCGAGTCGCTGGCCAGAGCGTCGAGACCGCCCGCGGCGTGCACCGCCTGCGCAAGCGGCACCTCGAACGCCGCGTGCGTCTTGAGCCAGGCGTCCATCCGAGGCTCGGCCTTGGCGTTGATCCCGGCCGAGCGGAGCGTGTGAACGATTCGTTGGAGCCGCGGAGTGACGCTGCCGTCGGGTTCGCCGATCGGCATCCGGACCAGGCGCGTCAAGAGCGAGGGCGCTCCGTACCGGACCACGTCGCCATCCATCGTGCCGCCCAAATTGGGGAAGCCGAGCAGCACGCGATTGCGGCCAAGTACCTCAGCCATCGGCTCCTCCCCTCCGGCCCAGTTGACCAGGAACAGCACGTCGCCGTCGAACCCAACGAGCGACTCGAGCACGGCATCCACCTGATGGGTGCGGACGAAGACGGCGGTGAGGTCGTACTCGCTGCCAGGGCGCTCGACCACGGGAACGGGAACCTGCCTGAAAACCGGGCTGTCGCCCTCGGCAAGCACAACGCCGTGCTCGCGCAGGGCAATCAAGCGCTCGCCACGGGCCAACAGCGAGACGTCCAGGCCGGCCTCATACAGGCGGGCGGCGAACAGACTCCCAGTGACACCGGCACCGTACACAAGAATCTTCACGGCTGTTCCCTTCGGATCACTAAGCGGAATTGGGTATTCCGCTCTGACTCTACACGAAGCGGAATCGTCAATTCCTTTTAGCCCGCGTCGATCCTGAGAACGACATCCGTTTCACTCCACTCGCAAAATCACTGCACACCAGGACCGTTCGGGAGGTCGGCGACCTTGTCGAATGCCGTCCGGAACGCCCAGAACGACGGGTTCGTGACATACCAGGATCCGAGGCGACCATTGTCAAGAACCTGGCATCCTGTTGTCGCCCAGAAGACGTCGACGCTGCGTGCTCCTGGATATGACAAGGCAATGATCGCGAAGCTGCCCGAATCTGACGGGCAGTTGACTGTGCCGCTCGGCGCGGTGAGATCCACCTTGACCAAGGCCGTGGCCATTGCCGTCGCCTGAGCTCGGGAAAGTCCGATCGGCCGGACAGCAAGTTTTGGTCGCAGCGTGCCACCGTAGATACACGCCTCGCCTGAGTCCGGATCCACTCCACTCGGAACGAGGCGCGTGCCCGAGGGATCGACATTCTTGACGTCTCGAGCTTTCCCCAACGACGCGGGGCACGGCCGGGATGCGTTCAGAAGTACAGCAGGTGTGCAGGGCTGGTACCAGGTACCGGCGCTGGAGCAGGCGTCCAGCCCAGCCACCAGAGGGATCACGACGGCCATCGCCACAAAAAGACGAACCGGCCCGAGCCACGATGGCGACGAACGGCCCCAGCTGACCTCACCCGCTCCTGACACCGACGACGACGTCAGAAGTCCCAGTCGGCGTCCTCGGTGTTGACGGCCTTGCCGATGACGTAACTGGATCCGGATCCGGAGAAGAAGTCGTGGTTCTCGTCGGCGTTCGGTGACAGGGCGCTGAGGATGGCCGGATTGACGTCGGTGACGTCTTTCGGGAACATCGGCTCGTAGCCCAGGTTCATCAGCGCCTTGTTGGCGTTGTAGTGC
>JAODMX010000002.1 GCA_025464735.1 Frondihabitans sp.
AGCTCTACCTCGGCATCGTCTTCAACAAGAGCGACAAGGCTGGAATCGCCAAGTGGGAGAAGGCCCTCAACGCGACCATCTCCGACGGAACCTACGCCGCTGTGCTCAAGAAGTGGGGCATCTCCGACCTCGCTCTGACGCCGGGTGTCAACCTGGCTACGAAGAAGCCCATCAGCTAACAGACGTGGTTCCGTCCGCTGAATACTCGCGGGCGGAACCACACGAGAGCGGCCATCGGTCGCGTGCCACAATGGCACGCGACCGTGACGGCGTCTCGGGGACCAGTAGTCAGCCGAAAGACCCAGGGGAGTAGCCGTGTCAGAGAAGTTCGTCACGAAGAGCAGCGCCGAGCGACTGGGCGAACTCGTTCGCAACGTGCACCTCACGCCGACTCAGCGCAGCATCGTCCGCACGCTGCTTGCCAACATCGAGCAGGCGCAGTACCTCTCGACAACGGACGTGGCGGAACTCGCCCACGTGAGCCAGCCGTCCGTGACCCGGCTCGCAATCGCCCTCGGCTTCAAGGGCTACCCGCAGCTGCGAGCAGTGCTGCGAGAGCCCGCGGAGGCCGCCCCTGCCGATGGAGCGCCGACCAACGACTGGCAGCGATCGATCGACTTCGAGATCGCGGCTCTCGGCCAAATCCGGGATGCGGTCCGTGATGAGACTCAGATCCGCCGGATCGCCACCGAGCTCATGGGCAGCCGGCCGCTGATCGTGGCCGGCCATCGCGCCGCCACCTCGCTCGCCCAGTACTTCACCTACTTCGCCTCGCGGATCCACGACGACGTCCGCACGCTCCCGATGAAGGCCTCGGGCGCGGGTGCCGACATCGACGTGCTCCACCAGGCTCGCGCGGCGGGCGCAACTGCGGCTCTTGTGATGGTCTTCCCCCGCTACGCCGAGGAGAGCATGACGCTCATCCGTTCGGCTCACAAGCTGGGATTGCGGGTCGTCGGAGTGACCGACACTGTCGTCTCACCCATCGCGTCCGAGGTCGACGAGCTCCTGATCGCTCCGGTCGACTCGTCGCTGCTGTTCGACTCCTACGCCTCGCCCATGATCGTCCTCAACGTGCTTCTGGCCGCCATGGCGGAGATCGACCCGGACGACACTCAGCGCCGTCTGGAGAAGTTCGACGCCATCGCCGCCCAGTTCGGCATCTTCCACAAGCAGCAGGCGGCGCACCCTCTTTCAGCGTGACGACCCTTCGTGGGGGCATGCGTTTCGACGCTGTTACGTGTGCGTAAACTCATTCAGTTTTTCTGGATTCTGAATAGAACCATGCGGCAGGCTCGTGTGCACGGGCATGGTCCCGCCGACGCCGATCGCGGCGCCGAGTCGCACACGAACAACCGGAGGGCCCATGGGCACCGTGCAGGATGTCATCACCGAGCTGGATACGGAGCGTGAGCGGATCTGGCTGACGCTTCCCGAGGATGTCCGCGACCTCGGAAACGGCATCATCCCGCGTTTCACCGGACCGAAGAAGCAGTACTTCACCTCGCTCCTCTACGCCGAGGGCGAAGCTCGCACACTGGCCGACGAGATCTACTGGGGTCTCATCGAGGTCACCCACAAGCCGAACGCCGACCTCGACACCCTGAAGATGATCGTGACGCAGATCGTCGACTACAAGGCTGACTTCTTCGACTTCGTCGGCCTCCCGCTGACCTGCAAGTGGACCCACCGCTACGCCGAGGGGGCTCGCGCCGCCGAGACTCTCGAAGAGTTCGCCGCCGTCACCGGGGCTGCCCTCTCCTACATGAACCGCGTGCACATGTGGATCCAGAGCGTCTTCCCCTGGGGGATCGCGACCGCGTTCCCTCGTGCCGACGCCAGGCAGACCGCGTAGCACGTGGTCAACGCCTCCACCGCTTTCTTTCTCGTTCGACCCATCTCAGGAGAACCATCGTGATCATCGACTTCATCGTCGACGGCAAGCAGACCTGCGCCATCAAAATCTTTGACGACATCGTCCCCCACACGGCGGCCGTGCTCCGGGAGAACCTCCCGATCACGACCAGGCTTCAGCACGCGACGTTGGTCGGCGACCAGCTCTTCGCCGTGCTGCCCTTGGTGATCCCCATGGAGAACCTCATCATGACCGAGGACCTCGTCGCCAAGGGGCGCGAGGAGAAGGGCACCGTCGCCGGCACCGTCGTCTTCTACAGCCCGCGCCAGGTCTTCGGCGTCACCTACGGTGACGACCTGGCCATCGAGCCGCTTCCGAACAGCTATATCGGCGAGGTCATCGACGGCCTGACCGAGCTGGCGCTTGTCGGCGAGGAGACCTGGCGCAAGCAAGACAAGCTCGTCGAGCTGCGAGTCCGCGAGGACTGATGACAGTCCAGCCGCTCGAGCAATCGGAGCCCCGGTTCATTCCCCGAAGGAGTCCCGGGCGCATCGTCGGGGTCGTGATCGTCGTGATCATCATCGCCGCGATCGTCTACTCCCTCGTGACCAACCAGCACTTCGGCTGGCCCATCGTCTTCCGCTACGTCTTCAATCCGTCGATCCTCGGGGGACTGTGGCTGACGATCGCCCTGACCGTCATCGCCATGGTCATCGGGCTTGTGCTCGGCGTGGTTCTCGCGGTCATGCGGATCTCGCGAAGCGCGCTGCTCCGTGGCGCCAGCGGTGTCTACATCTGGTTCTTCCGGGGCACACCGGTGCTGGTCCAGCTCGTGTTTTGGTACAACCTCGCCTACCTCTATCCGAGCCTCCATCTCGGTATCCCGTTCCTGCCGCCGTTCTTCTCGGTCAACACGAACTCCGTGATCACGCCTCTGACGGCGGCGATCCTTGGTCTCAGCCTCAACGAGGGCGCGTATCTCGCCGAGATCGTCCGCGCCGGCATCATCGCCGTGCCGCGCGGTCAGGGCGAGGCCGCCACCTCGCTCGGCATGACCAGGCTGCAGTCGTTCGTGCAGATCGTTCTTCCGCAGGCCATGCGGGTCATCATCCCGCCGGCCGGCAACGAGACCATCGGCATGCTGAAGACCACCTCGCTCGTCTCGGTGATCGCGCTGGCCGATCTGATGTACTCGGCCCAGTCGATCTACGCCGTCAACTACGAGACCGTGCCCCTTCTGATCTGCGTCTCGCTCTGGTACCTCCTGCTGACTTCGCTGTTCAGCATCGGCCAGAGCGTCATCGAGCGATACTACGGCCGCGGCACCGGAGTGGCAGCCCAGGTCGGCGGCCTCGAGAAGGCGTTCGGCCTCAGATTGCCCGCGCGGCGCAAGACGGGAGCGACCCGATGAGTGTCACCGACGGGATCCTCGTCAATCACTCCGTCGCGGTCCGCGACCTCGTGAAGTCCTACGGCGGTCGTCCCGTCCTGAAGGGCGTTTCACTCGACGTCCCCGCGCACACGGTGACCTGCATCCTGGGCCCGTCGGGGTCGGGCAAGTCGACGCTCCTCCGCTCGATCAACCGGCTGATCCCCATCGATTCCGGCACCATCACCGTCGGAGACGACCTGATCGGTTGGGAACGGCGGGGCACCGACTACCACGAGCTTTCCGATCGCGAGGTCTGTCGACAGCGCCAGGGTATCGGCATGGTCTTCCAGGATTTCAACCTCTTCCCGCACATGACCGTGCTCGAGAACCTCACGCGCGGCCCGGTCACCGTAAAGAAGGTTCCCAAGGCGGCGGCAAGGATCCGTGGCCTCGAGCTTCTCGAGAGCGTCGGGCTCAGCGAGAAGGCCGGCGCCTACCCGTCGCAGCTCTCGGGTGGCCAGCAACAGCGAGTCGCCATCGCCCGGGCTCTCGCCATGGATCCCGAGCTCATCCTCTTCGACGAGCCGACATCGGCGCTCGACCCCGAGCTCGTGGGCGAGGTGCTCACCGTCATGCGCCGTCTGGCTGACGAGGGCACCACCACGATGATCGTCGTGACGCACGAGATCGGCTTCGCCCGCGAGGTGGCCGACCAGGTCGTCTTCATGGCCGACGGTCAGATCGAAGCGATCGGTTCGGTCGACGACGTCTTCGAGCGCACGACCTCGCCTCGCCTGCAGGGCTTCCTTTCGGGCCGTCTGAAGTGAGTCAGGAGCCTGCACCCGTCCTCGTCGCCGGCGGGACCGGGCCCCTCGGTGCCGCCATCGGCACGCTGCTCGCGGCCGCCGGACACCCTGTCGCTCTGCACTACCGTTCCGCGCACGACCGGGCGGCCGAACTGGTGGAAGGTCTTCCCGGCACGGGTCATGTGATCGTCCGGGCGGATCTCCTCGAATCCGACGGCGCCGAGCGTCTGGTGCGGGACACCGAGAAAAGTCTCGGCAGGCCACTCGGCGGAGTCGTCAACTGCGCCTGGCCGGCCCACCGGAGTGCGCCGCTCGGTGGCCCTGACGGAGTGGACCTTCTCGAGCCCGCTCTGGATGGCCTGCGCTCCCACCTCGCGCTGTGTCGGGCGGTCCTGCCTGCGCTCCGCGCCGCGTCGGGCTCGTTCGTCTTTATCGGTGGTGCCCTTTCGCATCGGCTCCACCCCGGCCTCGGTCACTACAGCATCGGTAAAGCGGCGGCCACGACGGCAACTCGCACGCTCGCCCTGGAGGAGGGCCCGCACGGGGTGCGATTCAACGTGATCGCCCCCGGTCGGATCGATGTCGGCGACGGTGACCTTGTCGAGAGCGATCCCTCTTTCGCGTCACTCGACGAGATCGGATCCCTGCGCCGCTCGTTTCCCGCTCTTCCGACCCCTCTGGACGTCGCCAGGGTCGCCGCCTTCCTGGTCGGACCCGATTCATCGTCGGTGACCGGCCAGGTCATCTCGATCACCGGGGGCGAGCCGCTGTGAGCGAGCTCGACGGCCAGGTCGTCCTGATCACCGGGGCAGCCGAGCGTGCCGGCCGTGCCCTGGCCACGGGTCTTGCGAACAGAGGCGCTCGGCTCGTCGTAAACCATCTCCCGTCTCAGGCATCCCAGGCGGCGGAGGTCGTCGCCGCCATCAGGCGCGCAGGATCCGAGGCGGTCGCGGTGTCCGCGGACATCACGGATGCCGCGCAGGCGACACAACTGGTCAACGGCGCCATCGATGCGTTCGGTCGCCTCGACGTGCTGATCCACAACGCCAGCTCGTTCACGCCCCGCCCGTTCCTCGATGTGCAGCCGGCCGACTTCGACGCCTCGCTCGGTATCAACCTCCGCGGACCCTTCTTCGTCAGCCAGGCGGCGGCCAGGGTGATGCTGGAGCAACCGGACGGCGGTCGGATCCTCGCGCTCATCGGCAACTCGCTCAGCGAGGCGTGGCCGGACTTCGTGCCTCACACGATCGGCAAGACGGGTCTCGCTCGACTGATGGAGCAGTTGGCCGTCGCGCTGAGCCCGAGGGTCCAGTGCAACTCCGTCGCCCCCTCGCAGTTCTTCACGTCGGACGATGGCGCGAACGATGCGTTGCGGCAGAGTCGCGGCGAAGAGGTCGCGGGAGGACGGCTGTTCCGTCACACCTCCGGAACTGACTTCCGCGAGGTGGATCTTGACGATGTCCTGCGGGTTCTCATCGACCTGTGCGTCGCACCGCGATCATTGACCGGCGCCACCATTCGGCTCGACGGGGGTCGCGCGCTCGCTTGAGGTTCGCCGCCTGACGGTCAGGACTGGCATCCTGAGGGGGTGACCAACTCCTTCACCATCGCCGTCTTCTGCGGGTCGAGCGCCGGCGACGACCCCGTCTACCTCCGCGAGGCCTACCGCGTCGGCACGATCCTCGCCGACAGGGGCATCGGCCTCGTCTACGGTGGCGGTCACGTCGGGCTGATGGGGGCTGTCGCCGATGGCGTCATGGAGGGCGGCGGCACCGCGACCGGCGTCATCCCGCACCAGCTCCAGTCGCGTGAGGAATCGAACTACGACATCACCGAACTCATCGTGGTCGACAGCATGCACGAGCGGAAGGCCATCATGGCCGAGCGGTCGGATGCGTTCCTCGCCCTTCCCGGCGGACCGGGAACTCTCGAGGAGATCACCGAGCAATGGACCTGGGCTCAGCTCGGGATCCACCAGAAGCCCTGCGGCGTGCTCAACATCGACGGCTACTACGACCCGCTCGCTGCTCTCGTCGCCAACATGCGCGACCACCGGTTCACGCACCCACGGTTCACCGAGATCCTCGCGATCGACTCCGACATCGACGTGCTGCTGGACCGCTTTCTCAGCTACGTGCCGCCGTTGCAGCACCACCTGTCGCCCGGTCAGGAGCTCGCCGGTGACACCGCCGAGCCGCCCGTCGAGCCCTGAGGTCGCCTGGGCCGCTGCCTGCTAAACCCTCGCCGCCGGCTGTCGCGGTGGTCCTAGGCGCGGTGCGACGGCCGGCGGCGAGGGTTTAGCGGACGGCGGCGACGCGGGCCGGCCGCGGGCAGCAAAAAAGCCCCTCCGAATGGAGGGGCTTTCTTCTGACGCTGAACCGAACGACCTCAGCGGTCGTTGCGGTGGGTGGTGCTCTGGTTGATCGCACCCATGTTGCGGTCGACCATGCGCGTGCTGGCGAGGTTGATGTCGCTCAGGGCGCGGGCGATGCTGGCGACGAGGCCGGTCTTGCTGGAGGTGTTGTTCATCTCGGCGGTCCTTTCAGGGAAGTTTGCTGCGCCGGTGGCTCCCGGCGGCATGCTCCAATTCTACCGAAGAGTTTCGTAAGCAACAGCTCGCAGATCCGACGGTTGGCATAAGCTGGACTAATGCTCGACCTCCGACGACTCGAAGTCCTCCACCGGTTCGGCGTGCTCGGAAGCATCGCCGCAGTCGCCGTCGACATGGGGTACTCCGCGTCGGCGATCTCGCAGCAGCTGAGCGCTCTCGAACGCGAGGCCGGCATCGCCCTGCTCGAACGCACGGCCCAGAGCGCGAACCTGACCGACGCGGGCCGCGAGCTCGCGTCACTCGCGGGTTCGATCCTCGACTCCGTCGAGGCGGCCCAGAGCCGGATGCGTGCCAGGGCCGGCACCATCTCCGGCACCGTGACGCTGAGTTGCATCCCCGGCCTGGCAGTGATCCTGGCACCCCATCTGGCGGCGGTGCAGCGCGAACATCCTGACCTCACCATCGTCGCCCACGAGATCGACTCGACCGAGGCAGAGGCGGCCGTGCTCGACGGCCGATCGGACCTCGCGGTGGTCGACTACTGGGCGACCGGCACCCGCCTCGGCGCGTCGGGGCTCGACGTCCACGAACTCCGCCGGGAGGAGGTCGCCCTCACCGTTCCCGACGGGCACCCGCTCTCGACGCGATCAACGCCGATGTCCGAGACGGCCCTGCGTCAGGTGGTGCAGACCGACATCTGGCTCTGCGCACCACCCGGGCAGCTCTCCCGGGCCGCGATCGACGAGCGCCTCGCGGCGATCGGTGCCGAACCTCAGCGCCGATGGGAGTTCGAGGGCTTGCACGTTCTCGCCGCCCTGGTGACGGCGGACTCGGGCGTCGCGCTCCTGCCGTCGGGCATCACCGATACGCAGCCGGGTGTCGTGTGCTTGCCGCTCCGGCCCAAGATGTACCGCCGAATCTTGGCGGTCACCCGCAACACGATCCGTCACGACCCCGCGATCGAGACCTGTCTCGCGGCGGCTCAGGGAATGAGGACGATCTTGCCGTGCGTGTGGCGATCCTCAAGCTGCGAGAAGGCGTCCTGAACCTCGTCGAGCGGGTACGTGGCCGCGATCGGAATCTCGATCGTTCCGTCGGCGACGAGCGCGGCCACCTCGGCGAGAATCTCGGGCGTTGTGGCATCGCCGCTGCCCTCGGCCTTCGTGCCGAGCTCCTGCGCCCGGGCGAACGAGATGATCGTCTCAATACGGTCGACGGGAACTCCGAGCGCGACCGCGAGGTCGAGGTAGTCGGGGCCGAACAGGTCGATGAACGCGTCGACGCCGTCGGGAGCCGCCGCCCTTAGGCGATCCTCAAGCCCGTCGCCGTAGGCGATGGGGGTCACGCCGTGAGCGGTCAGCCACTCGGCGTTCGAGGCGGAGGCGATACCGAGTACGTTCGAACCCCTGTGGCGGAGCAACTGGACCACGACGCTTCCCACCCCGCCCGCAGCGGCCGACACGGCAACGGTCTCGCCCTCCGACGGCGCAACCGCGCGAACCGCGGCGTAGGCCGTGACACCCACGACATATAGGGATCCCGCGACCTCCCAGGGGAGGGAAGCGGGCTTTTCGATGACCTGGTTGGCCGGCACGAGAACGTGGCTTGCCTGGCTGGATCTCGTCCACGACCAGCCGAGCACCTCATCGCCTGTGGCGACGTTCGTCACCCCGTCGCCGGTGGATTGCACGACCCCGGCAAAGTCGCTGCCCTGGCCCGAGGGGAGCTGCGGGTTGTCGCCGTCGAAAAAGCCCTGCCGGATGGCAGCCTCGCCGGGATTGGTGCCGGCCGCGCGGACCTCGACAACGATCTCTCCGGCGCCGGGAGTGGGGATGTCGATCGGCTCGACGTGGAGGACGTCGCGTCCGCCATATTCGGTGAAGCGCACTGCACGTGCCATGGTGATGCCTTTCTGATCGGAAATATCGGGTGGGGAGACGTCAGTCGGCGAGTTGACGCTGGGCCGAACGAAGAAGAGTGAGCTGCGCCGCGAAGGCTTGCGCACCCGCAGCGCCGAGGGGCCCCCCAAGGCGGCGCGCGAGCTCGTCGTCAAAGGTGGGCCAGGCGCTCTCGAGCAGTTCTCGCCCTGCCGTGGTCAGGGCGATCAGCACCGAGCGCCGGTCGTCAGGATGCGCCGTGCGCTCGCAGCGGCCGGATGCCACGAGCCGATCGACGGCCTGGCTCGCCCCGCCCACCGTGATCGAGAGGGCGCGGGCGATGTCGAGCACGCGGCAGCCGTCGGTTCGGTGGATCACCTGAAGGGTGTCGAAGATTCCGAGCGCCACGTCGTGGTCGTGACGCAGCCGTGCGTCGATTCCCGCCCACAGATCGGTCTCGAATCGGATCAGGTCGTCGAACACGGCGCGGAGGGTCACCGACCCAACTGCCTGGTCCTGTTGCTGTTCGGTCATGGCATTTACTATAGCACTAAACTAATTAGCGCTAATTTGTAGCCGAAGATGGGCTTCAGAGATCCCGCACGAGAGACCGTCCGACCGTCCGCCCGGTGAAGAGACAGCCGCCGAGGAAGGTGCCTTCCAGCGCGTTGTACCCGTGCAGTGCGCCACCGCCGAATCCGGCCGCCTCGCCAGCAGCATAGAGTCCCGGGATCGGCTCGCCGTCCGCACCGAGCACTCGACCGTCGAGATCGGTCTGAAGCCCGCCGAGCGTCTTGCGGGTCAGGATGTGCATCTTCACCGCGATCAAGGGGCCGGCCGCAGGATCCAGAATCCGATGCGGTTTCGCGACTCGCGTCAGACGATCCCCGAGATACCGCCTGGCGTTGTGGATGCCGGTGATCTGGCCGTCCTTCGAGAACCGGTTGGCAATCTCGGCATCCCGCTCGACGATCTGTCGCCGCAGCTCCTCGACGTCGATGAGCGGCTCGTCGGTCAGCGCGTTCATGCCGGCCACGAGTTGGGGCAGCGTGTCCGCCACGACGAAGTCGGCCCCGTGGCGCTTGAACGCCTCGACCGGGCCGGGTGCCCCGTGGCCGAGTCGACTGCTGACGAGGAGCCGGAGATCATGATTCGTCAGGTCGGGGTTCTGCTCCGACCCCGAGAGCGCGAACTCCTTCGCAATGATCCGCTGGGTGAGCACGAACCACGAGTGGTCGTAGGGTTCGAGGTCGGGGGTGGTGCGCAGGATCCGGAGCGTCCCCACCGTGTCGTACCCCGGGTACCCGGGCGCGGGCAGGCGTCGTCCGAGCGCGTCGAACCAGAGCGACGACGGCCCAGGCAGCACTCTGATGCCGTGGCCCGGCCAGATCGGATCCCAGTTCACCAGGCCCTCGGTGTAGTGCCACATCCGGTCGCGGTTCACAAGGCGGGCGCCGGCGTCTTCGGCGATCCCGAGCATCCTGCCGTCGACCGAGGCGGGCACGCCGGTCACCATTGTGCGGGGAGGGGTGCCGAGACGCGCGGGCCAGTACCGGCGCACGAGGTCGTGGTTGCCGCCGATGCCGCCGGAGGCGATCACGACGGCCTGAGCGGTGAGTTCGAAGTCGCCGACGACGGTGCGATTCGACGGGGCACCGCGCGGGGCGTCATCGGGGGCGAGGAGGGCACCGCGCACGCCCGTCACCGTCTGCCCCTCGAGCACGAGACCATCGACGCGGTGGCGGTGATGGAACGTGAGGGTTCCGGATCCTGCTTGTCGCCTCGCCCGGTCCGCGAACGGCCCGGAGATGCCGGTTCCCGTTCCCCACGCGACGTGGAAGCGAGGTACCGAGTTCCCGTGGCCGCCGGCCCGCCCATCGCCGCGCTCGGCCCAGCCGACCATGGGCGAGAACCGCACGCCCTTCTCGCGGAGCCAGGATCGTTTGTCGGAGGCGGCGAACTCGATGTAGGCGCGGGCCCAGCGCGGGCCCCACTCGTCTTCCGGATTCCGACCGGTCAGGCGATCCCACTGGGCGCTGCCCTGCCAGTCCTGCCAGGCGAGGTCGACCGAGTCGTGGACGCCGAGGCGGCGCTGCTCCGGCGTGTCGATGAGGAAGAGGCCACCGAACGACCAGAAGGCTTGACCACCCACATTCGCGGCGTTTTCCTGGTCGACGATGGCGACGCTCCGACCGGATTCGGCGAGTTCGGTGGCGGCCACGAGGCCGGCGAGCCCGGCGCCCACGACGATCACGTCGTAATGCATGCGAACCTCCTCGTTCGACGACTATGGTCAGAGTCAAACACGCCCTCGATGGCGAGGGCGCGTGTGAACAAATGTGCATTTCGAGGCGCTGTTCAGGTCATCGACACATGTCGGGCTGCACATGCGTGCAAACGACACTGGAGGAGGTGCAGGCGCCGCTACATTTCAGTTGGCCATTCTTCACGGGTGGTCCGCCGGCAGCGACAGATTCGTCGGCTGCTTCCTCTTTTGACAACAACGGAGTTTCAACTGTGAGCGATTACATCATCGCGATCGACCAAGGAACGACGAGCAGCAGAGCGATCGTCTTCGATCACTCCGGCTCGATCGTGTCGACCGGACAGCTCGAGCACGAGCAGATCTTCCCGAAGCCCGGCTGGGTGGAGCACGATCCCATCGAGATCTGGAACAACACGCGTGAGGTGATCGGCCAGGCCCTGTCGAAGGCCAACATCACCCGCCACGACATCAAGGCGATTGGTATCACTAACCAGCGCGAGACTGCGGTGGTGTGGGACAAGACGACCGGTTTGCCCGTCTACAACGCGATCGTCTGGCAGGACACCCGCACCCAGCCGATCGTCGACCGGCTTGCAGCGGACGGCGGCGTTGAGCGGTTCAAGCCGATCGTTGGTCTGCCGCTCGCGACCTACTTCGCCGGTACCAAGATCGTCTGGATCCTGGAGAACGTCGAAGGCGCCCGCGAAAAGGCCGAGGCCGGAAACCTGCTTTTCGGCACGACCGACAGCTGGGTTCTCTGGAACCTCACCGGAGGTGTGGAAGGCGGCATCCACGTCACCGACGTCACCAACGCCTCGCGCACGTTGTTCATGGACCTCGCGACTCTCTCCTGGCGCGACGACATCCTTGAGGTCTTCGGTGTGCCGAAGTCCATGCTCCCCGAGATCAAGTCGTCGTCTGAGGTTTACGGCGTCGCATCCGACTCGAGCCTCCTCCGCGAGGTTCCCATTGCTGGGATCCTGGGCGACCAGCAGGCGGCCACGTTCGGCCAGGCTGCTTTCGACCAGGGCGAGTCGAAGAACACCTACGGCACCGGCAACTTCCTCATCTTCAACACGGGTGAGGAGATCATCCACTCGAAGAACGGTCTGTTGACGACGGTTGGCTACAAGCTCGGTGACGCGGCTCCGCACTACGCGCTCGAGGGCTCTATCGCTGTCACGGGGTCCCTGATCCAGTGGCTTCGCGACAACCTCGGAATCATCAACTCCGCTCCCGAGGTCGAGACTCTCGCCACGACGGTGGACGACAACGGTGGTGTCTACTTCGTGCCCGCGTTCTCGGGTCTGTTCGCGCCGTACTGGCGTTCGGACGCCCGTGGTGCGCTCGTCGGATTGACTCGTTACGTCAACAAGGGCCACATCGCCCGAGCCGCTCTCGAAGCGACGGCGTTCCAGACCCGTGAGGTTCTCGACGCCGTGAACGCCGACTCCGGTGTCGACCTGGCCGAGCTGAAGGTCGACGGCGGCATGACTGCCAACGACGCCCTGATGCAGTTCCAGGCCGACATTCTCAACGTGCCGGTCATCAGGCCGGTCGTCGCCGAGACCACCGCTCTCGGTGCGGCCTATGCGGCCGGCCTCGCGGTCGGCTTCTGGGAGACGCTTGACGACCTCCGTGCCAACTGGCAAGAATCAAAACGCTGGACCCCCAACCTGGATGCGGCCGAACGTGACCGCACCCTCCGCCTCTGGAAGAAGGCCGTTACCAAGACCTTCGACTGGGTAGATGAGGACGTGAAGTGATGTCAAGTTTCTTCGCACTGCGCCAACCGCTCAAGGAGAACAACGACCTGACCGGCATGGCCGACCCGGGCGCGAAAGCGGCTCCCACCCTCTTCGGCGAACTCATCGCCGAGGCGCTGGGCTCCCTGATGATCGCCATCTTCGGCCTCGGCGTCGTCGCTCAGGTGGTCGTCGGCGCCGGCGCTCTCGGTGGCCACGACAGCATTGCCTGGTCGTGGGGCCTCGGTGTCGTCTTCGGTATCTTCGTCGCCGGCACCATCTCGGGAGCGCACCTGAACCCGGCCGTCACCCTTGCGGTGGCGACCTACAAGGGCTTCCCCTGGAGCAAGGTCGGGCCGTACATCGTGGCGCAGGTCGTGGGGTTCCTCGTCGGAGCGTTCGCGATCTACTTCAACTACTACTGGTCGCTGAAGGCGATCGACCCGGGCCACACGTTCAAGACCCAGGGCGTCTTCTCGACGTTGCCCGGCAACGGCAACAACGCGCTCGATGTCCACATCCCGCAGGCGTTCATGGACCAGGTGCTTGGCACCGCGGTCCTCGTGTTCCTGATCTTCGCGATCACCGATGCACTCGGCGCCAACCCGTCGGCGTCGGTGTCCGCGATCGCCGTCGGCCTTGTCGTCGTGGGCATCGGGTTCGCCCTCGGCACCAACTCGGGCTACGCCATCAACCCGGCTCGTGACTTCGGTCCTCGCCTGATGGAGTGGATCGTCGGTTACAAGAACGCCTGGAACGACCAGAGAGGCAGCCTCTTCTTCTGGGTGCCGATCGTCGGTCCGCTCGTCGGCGGTCTCGTCGGTGGTGGCGTCTACCAGGCAACGGTTGCTCGCGCCCTGCCCATGACAATCCCGGCAGCAAAGAAGTAAGTTCGTCCCGTTTCGCGAGTGTCCAGTTCTCGTCGCTTCGACCCCGGTCTTGGCGACGAGAACTGGACACTCGTCGTTCGGCCTCAGGCGCCGCCGCTAGAAGGCCTTGCCGGGGTTGAGGGTAGAGGCAGGGTCTAGCGCCTGCTTCACCGCAGCGTGCATCTGGAGCACCCGCGCACCGAGCTCGCGACGAACGCCGGGCAGCTTGAGCAGACCGACGCCGTGCTCGCCGGTGACCGTGCCACCGAGTGCGAAGCAGTCGTCGACGATCGAGTCGAAGGCGAGCTTCGCGCGATCCTTCGCCGCGTCGTCGCCCACCGGCGCGACGATCAAGGGGTGCAGGTTGCCGTCGCCGGCGTGAGCGATGTTTGCGATCACGACGTCGTGGGCCAGTGCCGTCTGCTGGATCCGCCGCAGCATCTCCGGCACGGCCGCTCGCGGCACGCAGATGTCTTCGGTGAGCACCGGCCCGAGCCGTTCGAGCGCGGGGTAGGCCAGGCGCCGGGCCTGAAAGAGACGCTCGATCTCCCCGGGATCCGTGGCTCTCTCGACGTTCGTCCCGCCGGCCTCGGTGAAGATGGCGGCCACGCGGTCCGCGAGGTCGTCGCCGGCGGCTCCGCGTTCGTCGACCCGGGCGAGGAGCAGCGTGTCGACGTTCTCCGGCAGCCCGAAGTGCTGCCACTCTTCAACAGCTTCGAGGCAGGTGTGGTCGATCAGTTCGAGGGCGGCGGGGACGATTCCCTCGCGTGAGATAGCCGCCACGGCGAGGCCCGCCGCCGAGAGCGACGGGAAGTAGCCGATCACGGCCCGCTCGTCGCGGCCCGTCAGCGGAAGGAGCTTGACGGTGACGCTCGTGATGATGCCGAGGGTGCCCTCGGATCCGATGAGGAGGTTCGTGAGGTCGTATCCGGCCGACCCCTTGGCCGTCTTGCGACCGAGCGTGACGATGTCGCCGTCGGCGAGGACGACCGTGAGCCCGAGCACGTAGTCGCGCGTGACGCCGTACTTCACGCAGGCGATTCCGCCGGCGTTGGTGGCCGCATTGCCGCCGATCGTCGAGCTGGCGCTGGATGCCGGATCCGGTGGGTACCGGAGGTCGTATCGGGCGACCTCGGCGCGCAGTGCGTCGTTGATCACGCCGGGCTCGGTCACCGCGTACCGCTCGTCGGTGTTGACCTCGAGCACGCGGTTCATTTCTTCGAGCGAGATTACGATCGAGTTCTCGACCGCGTTGGCACCGCCGGAAAGGCCGGTGCCGGCGCCGCGGGGGACGACCCTGACTCCGTGAGTCGCGGCCCAGCGCACGGTTCGCGAGACGTTCTCTGTGGTGCGCGCGAGCACGACCGCCAGCGGTGTCGTGCAGTCGGCCCACTCGGCATCGTCGTGGCTGTAGTGGGCCAGTGCCGCCTCATCGCGGAGCACCTGGCCGGGCGAGAGGAACTCGAGGAGCTCGTCGATCACCCCGGGAGTCGTCGTCGTCATGCCACCATTCTGCCCCCGAGCACGCCGTGCCCCTCAAACGAGGGGTCCCCCAAAAGGCCGTCTGGACAGGGCTCCGCCACAGGCACACGATGAGAAGTACCAATTGATAGCGCTGTCATTCGGGTCCACATCTCGGTGTGGGAAGCGGCGGCGCTTCCCCATCGAAAGGTTCCTCAATGAGTGCACGACCGCCCAGGATCGTCCTGGGCCTCGCGGCGGGCATCCTCGTCGCTGGCGTCGCCCTGCCGGCCACCTCGGCATTCGCGGCCACTTCGCCCTACGTGGCGAACCCCGCCTCCCTCGTCAATCCGATCATCGGCACGTCCGGTGCCGTCGACGACTTCCCCGGCGCCGACGTTCCTTTCGGCATGGTCCAGTGGAGCCCCGATACCCCCAGTCGCCCGGCGGGTGGCGGCTACGAGTACAACGACACGTCGGTCACGGGCTTCAGCCTCACCCACGTCTCCGGCCCGGGCTGTGCCGCCTCCGGCGACATCCCCATCCTGCCCACCTCGGGCGCCGTCGGGGCGAACCCCGGCTCGGCCACGACTCCGCTCGATCACACGGCGGAGACCGCGAAAGCGGGTTCGTACAAGCTTGTCTCCGACGGCATCACGTCCGAACTCACCTCGACCCTCCACACCGGTCAGGGCCGTTTCACCTTCCCGAAGGGCGCGCAGGCGAACCTCATCCTCAAGCTCTCCGACAGCGCCGCCGGATCCAGCAACTCCCGGTTCCAGGACATCAGCCCCACCGAGATCCAGGGTTCCGTCACCAGCGGCAACTTCTGCGGGGCGAGCGACACCTACACGGCGTACTTCGACATGACCTTCGACCAGCCGATGACCGGCTACGGCACCTACTCCAACTCGAGTGTGAGCCAGGGGGCGAAGTCGGCGGACGTCACGAAGAACATCGCTCCGAGTGTCAAGCAGAACGCCACGCTCCAGCCGAAGTCGTCCATCGGTACGCGGCAGACGCGCCCCGACGTCACCTCGAAGACGCCGACGGTTGCAACGCCGAACGCCACGTCACCGAAGGTTCAGTCGAAGGTTGCGGCTCCGCCCGTGGTGGGGAGCGACGGCGCCTATGTCAGCTTCGACACCTCGACGACGCAGACCGTGCAGACCAACGTCGGCCTGTCGTACGTGAGCAACGCCGACGCGAAGCTCAATCGAACGACCGAGAGTCCGACTTTCGCCTACGACAAGACGGCCGCCGCGGCGACCGCCTCGTGGAACACGATGCTGTCGAAGATCCAGATCGGCGGCGGTGACACGGCCTCGCAGGAGACCTTCTACACGGCGATGTACCACGCGCTGCTGCACCCGAACGTCTTCAGCGACGTCAACGGGAAGTACGCCGGCTTCGACGGCCAAGTCCACAAGGCGGCCGCAGGCCACGCCGAATACGCGAACTACTCGGGCTGGGACATCTACCGCAGCCAGGTGCAGCTCGCCGCGATGGTGGCGCCGCAGCAGACGAGCGACTCCGTCCGCTCGATGCTGAACCAGTACGACCAGACCGGTCAGCTCCCGAAATGGGCGCTGAACAACGGCGAGTCGTACGTCATGGTCGGTGATCCGTCCGACTCGATCATCGCAGACGCCTACGCGTTCGGAGCCAAGGACTTCAACACCACCAAGGCGCTGAACGACATGACGACCGAGGCCAACACGCCGAACAATGTCAGGCCAGGGTTGACCGACTACCTCGACACCGGCTATCTGCCCCTCGACGGCCAATACGGCTGCTGCAACTTCTACGGAGCTGTCTCGACGCAGCAGGAGTACAACACCGCCGACCACTCGATCTCGACGTTCGCCAGCGCACTCGGCAAGACGAGCGTCGCCACGACGTTCGCGGATCGGTCGAACAACTGGCAGAACGTGTTCAACCCGGCCACGAACTACATGGAGCCGAAGAACACCTCCGGCGCCTTCGCGGCCGGTTTCACGCCGACCTCGTCCCAGGGCTTCGTGGAGGGTTCGAGCGCGCAGTACACGCCGATGGAACCCTTCGACATCCAGGGCCTCATCAGTGCTGCGGGCGGTAACGCCGCCTGGAACGCGAAGCTCGACTCCCTGACCTCCACGATCAAGAACCCGACGGCGGCCAACGCCGACTTCGGCAATGAGCCGAGCATCGAGATCCCGTGGGAGTACGACTACTCGGGTGAGCCGTCCAAGACGCAGTCGACGGTGCGCTCAATCCAGCAGCAGATCTTCACGAACCAGCCGGCCGGCATCGCCGGCAACGACGACCTCGGCACCATGAGCGCCTGGTACGTCTGGTCGGCGCTCGGCTTCTACCCGGAGACCCCCGGCACGACCGACCTGGCGCTCGGCAGCCCGGTGTTCGCGAACGCGGCGATCCATCTGCCCTCGGGTAAGACGCTGACAATCACGGCTCCCAACGCCGCGGCAAACGCGCCCTACGTGCAGAGCATGACGAGCAAGGGCGCTAGCTGGTCGCACGCCTACCTGCAGCCGGGCCTCATCACGTCAGGCGGCAAGGTCTCGTTCGACCTTGGCACGACGGCCAACACCGCGTTCGCCAGCGCCAAGGCGGACGCGCCGCCGTCCGACTCGTCGGGGCTCTCGAGCGCACTCGGGTACGCGGCCCAGGACGTCGTCGTGACGGCTCCGGGGACGCCGGCCACTGTCACCCTGGGCGCCCGGAACCTCACCGCGAAGAAGCAGACGGTCTCGTGGACGGCCTCGTCGGCCACCTCCGGGCAGATCGCCGGCCCGGCCTCGGGCTCGCTGATCCTCGGCAAGAACGGGCAGGCGACGACCTCGGTCGCCGTGTCGGCACCCACCACGGAAGGCCGCTACTTCGAGACCTTCGCACTCCGCGACGCAACCGGCAACCCGCTGCCGAACGTGACCGTCGAGATCGATGTGGCGAAGCCCGGATCCCTGTGGCCGTTCTACAACAACGCCGGTGTCGCCAACGACGGAGCCTCGACCTCGTCGAGTTTCGACGGGGAGGGCTGGTCGTTCTCGGCTCAGGCGCTTGCCACGGCGGGTGTCACCCCCGGGGGCACAGTGACGTCGAACGGGCTGAGCTACACCTGGCCCGATGTGACCCCCGGAGGCCTGGACAACATCCAGGCGGCCGGTCAGGTCGTGCCGCTGCCCGGAACGGCTGGCGCCACCCGCATAGGAATCCTGGGGAGCGCGGCCAACGGAAATCCCGGATCCGAGGGTGACTTCACGGTCACCTACACCGACGGGTCGACGCAGACGATCAACCTCGGGATGACCGACTGGACGCTCAACGGGGGGAGCGCCACGGCGCCGACCGACGGCAACACGATTGCGGCTACGACGGCCTATCGCGACACGTCGAGTGGGGGCAGGGACACGGTGAAGGCGTACCTCTTCTCCGCCGACGCGGCGCTGCAGGCGGGCAAGACCGTGCAGAGCATCACGCTGCCGACCACGGTGACGAACGGTGCGCTGCACGTGTTCGCCTTCTCGGTGGGGACGCCGGGGAGCTGATCATCGCGCAGGGCTGACCCACTCGGGGGAGGGCGTCATGGTGAAGAAGATGGAAGACTTCTAACACCATGACGCCCGACCTCGTTCCAGGCCCTGTTTCGGGCGGAGTTTCCGGTGCTGGCGAGCGGCCACGTCGGATCGACTTCTCCCGGCGCGCCACCGGTCGCCCCACCATGGCAGCGGTAGCCGCGCACTCCGGCGTCAGCCTCAAGACGGTCTCTCGCGTGGTCAACGGAGAGCCAGGGGTGCGCGCGCAGACGGTCGAGCGTGTTCGCTCCGCCCTGCACGAACTCGGCTATCGCCGGAATGACGCGGCAGCCGCGCTCGCCAGGGCACGGCCCCCGGCCGAGATCGGCCTCCTCATCGAGGATGTCTCCGACACCTTCTACTCACGGCTCACACGCGGGGTCCAGGAGGTGGCTCGTGCGCACGGGCACCTCGTCATCCTCAGCTCGTCCGAGGAGGACAGCGCTCTCGAGCGCAAGGCCACCCTGGCGCTCGCAGCGCGCGGCGTCGCCGGGCTCATCGTGGTTCCGCACTCCGACGACCATGCGTACCTGGCCGACGAGATCGACGCCGGACTGAGCGTGGTCTTCGTCGACCGCCCGCCGCTGCACCTTCGCGCCGACGCGGTGCTCAGCGACAACGCGGAGGGAGCCAGACGGGCCGTGGCGCATCTCCTCGGACTAGGGCACCGGCGCATCGCGTTCGTCGGCAATGCCCGCGAGGTGTACACGAGCGCCAGGCGGCTCGAGGGCTTCGAACGGGCTCACGCCGATGCCGGCGTCGACGTCGACCCCGCCCTCGTCGTGCTGGGCCCCCGCGAAGAAGGGGACTCCGCCGAGGCAGTCCACAGGATCCTGAGGCTCGCCACTCCGCCGACGGCCCTGTTCACGCAGAACAACGTGGTCACCCTCGGCGCGTGGCGGGCGATCCGCGACGCCGGTGCGCACATGCAACTCATCGGGTACGACGACTTCTCGATGGCTGACCTGCTGGATCCTCCGGTCAGTGTCGTTGCGCAGGATCCCGTGGAGCTCGGGAGACGCGCAGCCGAGCTACTCTTCGCTCGTCTGGGCGGCGAACGCGGGGAGCCGCACGAGGTCGTCGTCCCGACGCGCCTGATCGTGCGCCCCTAGGGCGCCCGGCGCCGGGTTCCACGACTGGACTACGCCTCAGTAGTACTCGCCCTGCCGGTAGTTCCAGCTGGTGAACGTGGCGGTCAGGAGCGCCATGATCGTGTCGATCGCGAGGCCCTTGCGGATGACGGTCGGGGCGGGCTGAATCGAGCGCTCGCCCTTCTGCTCGGGAACCAAGGATCCTGATTCGTCGACCATCGAGACCATCACGCCCTGCTCATACCGGGTGCTGAGATCTTTGTCGGGCTGGATCGAGGCGACGTACTCGTCGGCCTCGATGATGAGGTCGGCTGCGTCGGCGATGCGATCGCCAATGCCGTCGACGAGGCCGCGGTTGCCCTTGCCTGACGGGTTCGCCGAGCTGGCGAAGCTGAAGCGGCCGTGCTTCCAGAGTTCGCGGGCGATCAGTTCGCCGGGGGTGCCGAACCGGATGACGAAGCAGCTCGTGCCGCGGTCGTCCATCATGAGGGCGCGGGCACCGTCGTCGGGGAGCTTGGCTCTGCCCTCGTCGGTCCACGGCAGGATGCAGCCGAGCAGAACATCGTCGTTCCAGCACTTTTCGTAGAGCGCTTCGATCTCGGGCGTCAGCTGGGCGAGCTCCCTGAGCTCGTCGAGGGAGCCGCAGAGCACCACGCCGGGCTTGTTGCGCTTGCGCTGCTTGGCCTCGAACTTGCGCTCGAGCCCCTTGCCGTCGGAGGTCATGATGATGTACCCGACCTTGGTGGGGGAGACCACGAGGCCGCCGTCGCCGAGGAGGAGCTCGACCGCTTCGGGCTGTGCGTCGCCCGTCCAGTGGATGGGGGTGGTGGGCATGGTCGTCCTTTCGTGGGGTGGTACACCGTCTTTCGGCCGGTACGCCAGCGCCGCGGCACTGGTACCTCGGCCAGAACTGAGGTTCTCGCGCCGGCCAGGTCAGCCGACTATGGCGAGGCCGTGGCCGCGGAAGCGGCGCTGGTCGGCGGTGAGAGCCGCGATCAGGCGCTCGTTGGTGCCGTGGATGTGGTCGGCGACGAGAAGGGCTGCGCGGTCAGCGTCGCGCGCGGCGATGGCGTCGAGGATCGCGCGATGGTCGTTCCAGGCCAGGGCGCGAGCCTCCGGTGTGCGGACCTCGAGCCACCGGGTGCGTTCGAGACGCGTGAGCGCCCCCTGCACCGACTCGACCATGAACCGGTTGCCCGAGAGCTGCACAAGCTCGGAGTGGAAGCTGCTGCCGGCCCGGACGCCCTGCTCCTCGGTCTGCTCTTCGAGAGCGGCCGGCCGGTCGGCGTCGAGGAGCTCGCCGAGCGCCGCGATATCGTCGTCCGAAGCGCGCGCGACGGCGTAGCGCGCAGCCGCGGCTTCGACGGCTGACCGCATCTCGGCGAGCGAGTGGATCTCGGTCAGGTCGATCGGCGTGACCATCCAGCCGCGCCCTTCGCGGCGCACCAGGCCCTCTGATTCGAGGCGCATGAGGGCGGCGCGCGCAGGAGTGCGCGAGGCGCCGAAGGTCTGCTCGAGGCCGCGCTCGCTTAGCCGCTCGCCGGGCGCGGCGTCGAGACCGAGGATCGCCGCGCGGAGGCGCTCGTAGAGCTGGGTGGTCTGCGACGCGCTTGTGTCAGTGGGCATGCCGTAATGGTATACCAATCTGGCCTGCCGTTGTGCGACAAGTTCGTGCGAGCGCAAAGATCACGCGATCGACCACCTGCGTTAGGTTGCTAGGAGACGAGCGCCGGGCAGCGCCGGTGACGAGGGGGAGGGACGGATGATTCGGTCGGGTCGATCGTCCGCCACGATGCAAGACGTCGCTGCACTCGCCGGTGTGTCGGTGAAGACCGTGTCGAATGTCCTGTCGGGGTATGAGCACGTCTCGACGAAGATGCGTGATCGAGTCATGGCCGCCGTCGAAGAGCTTGACTACGAGATCAACGTCTCTGCCAGAAACCTCCGAGTCGGGCGAACTCGGGTCCTCGGCCTTGCCGTGCCCGAGCTCAGCCAGGCCTATTTCGCCGAGCTGGCCGATGCTGTCATTCGGGCTGCCGGTGCTCGGGGCTATACGGTGCTGATCGAGCAGACCATTGCCGACAGCTCGAGCGAGATCAGTGCGGTCTCCGCAATGCGCAAACACTCGATCGACGGTCTCATCTACAGTCCCTTGACGATCGGCCCGGATGACGTCGATCAGCTCGACGTCGATTTCCCGCTCGTTGTCCTTGGGGAAAGGGTCCCCGGAAGTCGTGCAGATCACGTCACCATGTCCAATGTTGCGGCCATGCGTGCAGCGACCGAGCATGTCCTTGCGCAGGGGCGGCGCCGAGTGGCCGTGATCGGCGCGCATCCGGACGGCCCGGTCGGTACGGGCGCTTCGCGGTTGCGTGGATACGCCGAAGCGCTTCTCGCACGCGGGATCGACCCGGATCCTTCGCTGATCGTGACCGCGGCGCTCTGGCATCGCACCAACGGTGTCGAGGCGATGGATCGCCTCCTCGACAGTGGAGTCGCCTTCGATGCTGTCGTGTGCTTCAACGATGCGTTGGCGCTCGGAGCGATGCGGTCACTGCAACGCCGCGGGAAGCGGATCCCCGAGGATGTCGCTCTCGTGGGGTTCGACGACATCGAAGACAGCGCCTTTTCGACTCCGTCGCTGAGTACCGTGGCACCCGGACGGGAAGATCTCGCTCGAGCCGCCGTCGACTTGCTCGTCTACCGGATCGAGGGCGTGGCACCCCG
>JAODMX010000259.1 GCA_025464735.1 Frondihabitans sp.
GACGCGATCAGGGTGCTCCGGGGCACATCAAACTGCTTTGCTGCGCGGGCGAAGTGCAACTCCTTGGCGGCGGCGACGAAGTGCCGGAGCAATGTGGGGTCCACGGGGAGCCTTTCGTTTGGGTCACGAATGTCGCGGCCCGGTTACTAGGGTACGCGTCGGCGCGATCGAGAGGCGAACTCCAGAGCCGAACTTCAGGTGAGACCATGGGGGAATGACCGCAACACTCGTGGCCAAGGGCCTCGCCGGGGGCTATGCCGCCCGCACTCTCTTCGAGGGCATCGATCTGACCGTAGCCCCGGGCGACGTCGTGGGGCTCGTCGGCGTCAACGGCGCCGGCAAGTCGACGCTGCTCCGGCTCCTGGGTGGTATCGACGAGCCTCTCGCCGGCACGGTCTCCCTCTCTCCGCCCGACGCCTTCGTTGGCTGGCTGCCGCAGGAGCACGAGCGCGTCGTCGGCGAGACCGTCGCGACGTATATCGGTCGCCGCACCGGGTGCGCGAAGGCCACGCTCGAAATGGACGAAGCGGCCGCAGCGCTGGCCGATCCCGACGCGACGGCCGCCGCCGCCGACGCGTATTCCACGGCCCTCGAGCGCTGGCTTGCCAGCGGGGCGGCCGACCTCGACGAACGGCTGCCGGCGGTCCTCGCCGATCTCGGCCTCGAACTCGGCGCACCCGGCGGCGGCGGCGTCCACGCCGACTCACCGATGACATCGCTCTCCGGCGGCCAGGCGGCCCGCGTCGGGCTGGCGGCGCTGCTGCTCTCCCGCTTCGACATCGTGCTGCTCGACGAACCGACCAATGACCTTGATCTCGACGGACTCAAGCGGCTCGAGGAGTTTGTGCGCGGCCTCCGCGGTGGCGTCGTGCTCGTCAGCCACGACCGGGAGTTCCTGACCCGCTCGGTCACCCGCGTGCTCGAACTCGACCTCGCGCAGTCGTCGCACCGTGTCTTCGGCGGCGGCTACGACTCCTACCTCGAGGAGCGCGAGATCGCCCGCCGACAGAAGCGCGAGGCGTACGACGACTTCGCCTCGACCAAGGCCGACCTCGTCGGGCGGGCACGCACGCAGCGGGAATGGTCTAGTCAGGGCGTGCGGAACGCCATGAAGAAGAGCCCCGACAACGACAAGATCCGTCGTCGCGCCTCGGTCGAGTCGAGCGAGAAGCAGGCGCAGAAGGTCCGGCAGATGGAGAGCCGCATTGCCCGACTCGAAGAGGTCGAGGAGCCGAGGAAGGAGTGGCAACTCGAGTTCACGATCGGATCCGCGCCCCGTTCATCGGCGGTCGTCTCGACCCTCGCGAATGCCACGTTCAGCCAGGGCGACTTCACGCTCGGCCCCGTGTCGCTGCAGATCTCAGGCGGAGAGCGGATCGGCATCACCGGCCCGAACGGTGCCGGCAAGTCGACGTTGCTGCGAGCTTTACTGGGCCAGCAGGATCCGACGTCCGGCACCGCGTCGCTCGGGGCGAGCGTGGCGATCGGTGAGATCGATCAGGCCCGAGCGCAGCTCGAGGGCGGTGCCGCCCTGGCCGACGCCTTCGAGGCGCTCGTGCCCGACCTGACCGCAGCGGAAGTGCGCACGCTCCTGGCGAAGTTCGGGCTCAAGGCCGACCACGTCGCCCGCCGAGTCGATCAGCTCTCGCCGGGTGAACGGACCCGCGCCGGCCTCGCTCTGTTGCAGGCGCGGGGCGTGAACGTGCTGGTGCTCGATGAGCCCACCAACCACCTCGATCTCGCGGCCATCGAGCAACTCGAGCAGGCTCTCGACGCCTACGAGGGCACGCTCCTGCTTGTCACGCACGACCGGCGGATGCTCGACACCGTCCGCACCGATCGCCAGTGGCGCGTCGAGTCCGGTCGTGTCACCGAGCTGTAGTGCGACGCGCTTAGCCGGGAGGAACAGTGCGGACCGGTCCTTCGTCGACGAAATTGAGTGTCAGCGCCGAAAAGAGGAAGGGCGCGAGGGCGATGAGGAGAAGCACGACGGCCAGGATCCAGAGCACAGTCATCCTCCACAGCGAGCGACGAAGCGGCGTGGCCGACGCAGCAAGCGTCAACAGGAGCGGTGCCGGCGGAAAGAGAGGCAGCGTTGCAACGTCCGCCACGATTGTCGCGGCAAAGAGGACGGCCGGATTGACGCAGGACAGCCAGTACCGGGTGTCTCGACGGGGTGCACGTGTCACGTGATGCCTTTCGGGGGAGAGGCTCGGAGACCGCCCCGGCGATCAACCGCCTACCGGCGACGTGACCTTCGCGACACCTGTTTCAACATAACAGATGAAAAACAAATAATTTAAGAGATACATCTCTCTGGAACGATCATGATCGCTGACAGCGGGCAAGCCACGTGCGTGCCTCGTCCAGGCGCAGCCAAGAAGAAGAGGGGGATCTTCGTCGCGCGAGCCGGGTCCACCTTGCCGGGCTGCACGGCGAACATCTCCTTCGTCTTGCCCGCGGCCGACAGGGTGGATCGTCGACTGGGGCGCTCGCCAGATCTCAGGGCGTATACGTGAGCACGGCGACACCCGTCGACGTGATGAGCGACTTCGTGAGGGTGAGCGCCTGCGGGGTGTGATGGTCTGACCAGAGTTTTTTGCCGGATCCTTGGACCACCGGGAACACCATCAGCCGGTACTCGTCGATGATGCCGCGCGCCCCGAGGTGGTTGAAGAGGTCGGCGCTGCCCTCGAGGAGGAGCGTTCCGGGCTGCGTCTTGAGGGCCGAGACCGCCTCGGCGGGGTCACCGTCGAGAGCCGAGGCATTCCAGGTCAGGTCGGCCGGCGTTGATGTCGCGACCCATTTGGGCAGCGTATTCATGCGCACGCCGAAGTCGCCCGTCTCGGCCTCCATCGCAGGCCAGGCCTCGGCAAAGCCTTCGTAGGTGACCCGGCCGAGCAGCAGCGCGTCGGCCTCCATCAGGTTGGCGTACTGGAAAGCTTGCAGCTCTTCGCCGAAGTACGGCCCGCTCCAGCCGGGCTCTTCCATGGCCCCGTCGAGAGTGACGTATTCGACCGCGATGACTTTTCCCATGTCGACGAACCTACTGGAGGCCGAGGGCGTTCCGATAGACGGTCACGAGGGCCTCGGCGGAGTGCGCCCAGCTGAGCCCCGTTGCTCGTACTCGCGCGGTGGTCGAGAACGATTCTGCGAGATCGGGGTCGTTCAGGATCCTGCGGATCGCCGCAGCCCACACGCTCGCCTCGAGAGAAGCTAGCACCAGCCCCGTCACGCCGTCGACGACGGCTTCGCGCAGACCGCCGGCGGCAGCGGCGACCACCGGGGTGCCGCTGGCTGCTGCCTCGAGTGCGACAAGGCCGTAGGTCTCCGAGTGCGACGGGATCAATACGACAGCGGCACCTCGAAGCAGCGCTGCGAGCTGCGATCGCGACTGCGGTCCGACGAATCGCACCCCGTCGCGGATGCCGTGCGCGACCGCGAGGGCACCGAGTTCAGCGGGGTAATCGGCATAGTCAACGGATTCTTCACCGGCCACGACCAGCTCAGGTCGCTCCGACGAAGGCAGCAGCGCGATGGCCTCAATCGCAAGATCGAAGCCCTTGAGTGGATCGAGCCGGCCCGCTACGACGGCGTAGGGCTTCGCCGATCTGGCTCCCGGGTGGAAGAGCTCGGAGTCGACGCCGGGTGAGACGACCCGGACGTTCGTGGCGCGCCCTCCCAGGCGGTGCACCACGGTCTCCGCTTCGGCGGCGCTGATGGCTACGACGCGGTCGGACTCGCGTGCGAGGAGGGCTTCACCGGCCAGCCGGCCGGGCGACTCGGGGCGTTCTCCCTCGGAGAGCGGCGTCGACGAGTCGGCCGCGATGCTGTGGAAGCTTTGCAGGTGCGGAATGCCGCGCTCACGGGTGATCGGCAGAGCAGCCATCCCGGAGAACCAGTGGTGGGAATGGATCACGTCGTAGGGCCCGAAAGCCTCCATCGCATGAGCGAAGTCGTCGATGAACTCCTCGTGCACCCCCTTGGGGACCGGCTGCGCAGGGCCGGCGTCGAGGAAGCGAAGGACGACTCCCTCAGAGAGCTCGACGACGGCGGGCTGATCGGGCGACGAACGCCGCGTGAGGAGCTCGACCGTGTGCCCGAGCGCGCCGAGTGCCAGCGCCTGGTTGCGAACGACGACGTTCATGCCCCCGGCGTCGCCGATTCCCGGATCGGAGGCGGGGGACGTGTGTAGGGAGACGAGGCCCAGCGTGAGTGGGGTGGAGGGGAGAGGGGGCACTAGTCGAGGCTATCGGCCAGTGGCGGGGCGGCCGATCAGAGCCGGGGAGATCCGCCCTCGTCGAGCAGCCGACGCAACTCGGCGAGGTCGATCGGCACTGTATCGGCGAGATCGTTCTCGGAACTTTCGATGTCCATGGG